>DATLGW010000086.1:0-2181 GCA_035540315.1 Burkholderiaceae bacterium
GCGCTACCTCGAGCCGGCGGCGTGCGTTCATGATCTGCGCGTCGAGCAGCCGGTTCTGAGCGTCGAACGCCCGCTGGTTCTCGCCCGTGTTCGGCACCGCGCGCTGCGCTTCAAGCTTTTCGAGCTCCTCGCGCGTCACGCGGATCTGGTCCTGCATGTTGCCGACGATCGGCATGTGGAACAGCGACTCGAAGAAACCGAAGCCGGCGCGGCGGGCATTCGCGAACGCGGTGGCGAGCTCGGTCACCCACGGCACCAGCTGCGAGGCGAGCTCGAGCCGCAACTGGCCCGCCTCGTGGCTCAGCCGACGCCAGTGCTTCTCGAGCGCCTCGGCGGCCTGCGCGTTGCGGGTGAACACGCGCGCGGCCTCGGCGCCCTTTTCGGAAAGGTCGGTCAGGAACGGGATATTCTCGGCGCCGGCGCGGCCGAGCAGCGCGATCGCGAGCCGCGTCTTGTTCGCACCGTCTTCGTACTTCGACAGCTCGCGCGCGACCTCCATCAACAGGTCGCGGCTGTCGCTGAACTGCTTCGGGTCGATCCGCAGCGCGCGGAACGCCTGCGCGGCCTTGCTGGTGTCCTGCTCGGCTTGCAGCACCGAGCGGCCGAGTTGCTGCATGATTCCGGTGACGTCGCGCAGCCCCAGCCCCGCCTCGGCCGCCACGCCCAGCACCGACGACAGGTTCTCGACCGACGTGCCGGCGACCTTAGCGGCGTCGGACATTGCCGCCAGGTCGTGAATACCGCGCTGCAGACCGATCGACAGGCCGCCGAGCGACAGCGCACCGCCGATGCCCAGGAACCGCGCTACGCCGGCGCCGGCGCCCATGAATGCCTTGATCCGGTTGTTGACCCCTTCGAATTCTTGCTGCAGCGACAGCGCGCCGCGCCGCACGCTTTCGAAGGCGGGACCGGTTTCGTCCTTCGCCTGAACGAGTAGCTGTGACTTCTGTTCGGCCATCAGATGCTTCCCTTCTGCAGCTCGGCCAGCAGCTTCGGCGCCGCTGACCAGTCGAACGTGCCGCACTCGGGAATCGTGGCGATGCGGTCGATCATGCCGCGCTGTAGCGCCTCGTCGGCCGGCACGCACGCGCCGTCGCCGTAGTTGCGGCGGACCTGGTCCTCGCTGACGCCGCGGTAGCGCGCAATCGCAGCGACCAGCCGGCTGTAGTCGCGGTCGATCAGCCGCGCAATCTCCGCACGCTTCGCTTCGTCATCGAACGGCACGAGCTTGAGCGTGCGCGCCTTGACCTCCGAGCTCGTACCGTAGACGGGTGCGGCCTCGATCATGCGTCCCAGCACCGGATCGATCTCGCCGGCGGCGACGCCCACTGCGCCGACCCAGCCGCCGGGCGCAACGACAGCCTTGGTACAGGCGGCCATCAGCAGGTAGCCGGTCGACAGAGCGACGCTGTTGGTGTAGCCGATGATCCGCTTGTGCGAGCGCGCGGCGTAGACGACCTCGGCCAGCTGCTGACCGATCTCGAGGATGCCGCCGTTCGACATGATGTCGAGCACGATCTCATCAACCGACGGGTCGAATATTGCGCATCGCAGCTCGCGATCGAGGCGAACTGCGTTTTGCATATCGAGCTCGTCGGCGAGCTCGATGATGCGGCGGCGCACGACCGCGGACCGCAGTGCGCCCTCGAGCACGGCGCTCACTGCTGGACAGCCGGTTGTCGCGCCTGGCGCGCCTCGGCCAGATCGATCCGGACGCAGCCGAGCCCGACTGCCGCGCCAATGAGCGCTGCTGACGCAGCGTACGTCGTCCCGGCGAGCGCAAGCTGTGTGCCGATTGAAGCGATTGCAGGAAGGAATTGCGGCATGTCAGTGCTCCGTAGGTTGCATTAGCGCGAGCGCCGCGATCGTGGCGTTCAGGAGGTGCCCGAGCTCGCTGTGCGCGGCGGCCATGAACACGGCGGCCGCCGGTGCATCATCGGCCGCGAGCGCGTGGTCCAGCTCGCCGAGCGCGCGGCGCAGGTGCTCGATCAGCACCGTTGCGGCCCTACTCGGTTCCGGCTGGCGCTGGCACTGTGCGCTGATCAGCAGCGCGAGCATCAATCGGTGTGCGGCAGTCGCGCCGGCGGCGCTTGCCTGTTCGATGGTCTGCATCAGTTTTGCTTCCCCGTGCGCATCGAATGCGGGTCAGGAACGATCCACGATTGGCCCGCACTCTCGGTG
>DATLGW010000087.1:0-4742 GCA_035540315.1 Burkholderiaceae bacterium
GACACCAATGCGGTCGTCATCGCGACGCCGAAGGACGGCCCCAGCGCGGGCGTCGCGATGACGACCGCATTGGTGTCGGTGCTGACCGACATTCCGGTGCGCGCCGACGTCGCGATGACCGGCGAGATCACGTTGCGCGGCGAAGTGCTGCCGATCGGCGGCCTGAAGGAGAAGCTGCTCGCTGCGCATCGCGGCGGCATCAAGACCGTGCTGATTCCGGAAGAGAACGTCCGCGACCTCGCCGAGATACCGGACAACGTGAAGAACCGGCTCGAGATCGTCCCGGTCAAGTGGATCGACCGCGTGCTCGAGATCGCGCTCGAGCGCATGCCCGATCCGCTGTCGGACGAAGAGGCCGCCGACACGCCGGCGCCGGCCGCTCCGGAGACCGCGCAGTCGGGCGGAGGGCTGATCAAGCACTGATCGCCGATCGCATCGGCGCGGCCGCGCCGCGCCGGCTTTCTCCTGCGGCCGCAGCGCGCATGCAGCGCACTGCGGCCGCTTCGTATTGTTCGCTCTGTTTGGCGCGATCGAGCGCGCCGCAACTGCCTTGACACAGGGTATCCCGGGGGATCTAATTGCCGTTCGATCGACGCGCCGCAGCCTCATCGCGCGTCATCGATCATCAACGAGAGCTCGGCGACCGCGCGCATCTTTCGCGCAGCGTTGCCCGTTCCACCGGGGGGTAGACAGACGAATGAACAAGAGCGAGCTGATCGATCACATCGCGCATCAGGCTGACATCTCGAAAGCGGCTGCCGGCAGGTCGCTCGAGGCGGTTCTGGCGGCGATTCGGACGACGCTGAAGAAGGGCGGGGACGTGACGCTGGTGGGATTCGGCACGTTCGCGGTCGGCCGGCGGGCTGCGCGCAGCGGGCGCAATCCGCGCACCGGCGCGACGATCAAGATCAAGGCCTCGAAGGTCCCGAAGTTCCGGCCGGGCAAGGCGCTGAAGGATGCGATCAACTAGCCCGTGCGGCGCTGCCGCGGGGCTCGACTTCCGTGGAGGTCTGGTATAATCAGTTGTTCACCGTCGCGGGCGTCCGTGCCGAGTTGCAGAGGTCGAATCCTCGCGGGTGCTTAGCTCAGCTGGTAGAGCGGCGCCCTTACAAGGCGTAGGTCGGGAGTTCGAACCTCTCAGCACCCACCACAGTCGTCCGGCGGTCAAGCAGTAGATCGGTGCGCAGTCGACCGCGCATCGACGTGGAGTGGTAGTTCAGTCGGTTAGAATACCGGCCTGTCACGCCGGGGGTCGCGGGTTCGAGTCCCGTCCACTCCGCCAAGATCACGAGGGGCGAACGCAAGTTCGCCCCTTTTTACCATCCACCGACGGATCCGGCGGCGGCGGCAGTACCGCCGGCGCCGGCCGACGGGCAACCGATTCCGGAGCGCTCGCACGCAATGTTCGATTGGATCCGCAAGCACCAACGGGTTTCGCTGCTGATTCTGCTGCTGCTGATCCTGCCCGCGTTCGTCTTCTTCGGCGTCGCGGGCTACGATCGCATGCGCGGCGGCGACGATTCGGTTGCGACGGTCGCCGGCAACCCGATCACGCAGCGCGAGTTCGAGCTGGCGCAGCGGCGCCAGATCGATAACCTGCGCCAGATGTTCGGCGACCAGATCGATGCGCGCATGTTCGACACGCCCGAGGCGCGGCGCGAGACGCTCGAGGGACTGATCACGCAACGCGTGATCGCCACCGAGGCCGCACGGCAGCGGCTGCACGTCAGCGAGGAGCGGCTGGCCGAGACGATCCGCGCGATTCCCGGACTGCAGCGGCCCGACGGCAGCTTCGACGTCGAGCGCTACCGCACGCTGCTGTCGGCCCAGGGGATGACGCCGCAGGGCTTCGAAGTGCAGCTGCTGACGGACCTGCGCACGCAGATGCTGCCCGAGGCGGTGCAGATGTCGGCGCTGCTGCCGCAGTCGGTCAGGGAGCGGCTGATCTCGCTGCAGGAAGAGCGGCGCGAGATCCGCGAGCTGCGGTTCTCCCCCGAAGACTTCGCGGCGCAGGTGCAGCCCACGCCCGAGGAGATCCGCAAGTTCTACGAGGACAACGTGCGGCTGTTCGAGAAACCCGAGAGCGTCGACATCGAATACGTCGTGCTGTCGCGAGACGCGCTGGCGGCGACGATCGAGCTGGCCGAAGCCGACCTGCGCAAGTACTTCGAGCAGAACCGGCATCGCTTCGGCGCGGCCGAGGAGCGTCGCGCGAGCCACGTGCTGCTGACCGGACCCGGTTCGCGCGACAAGGCCCAGCAGCTGCTTGCCGAGCTGCGGCAGAACCCCGAGCGCTTCGCCGAGGTCGCGAAAGCGCATTCGCAGGACCCGGGATCGGCCGAGCAGGGCGGAGACCTGGGATTCTTCAACCGGCAGATGATGGTCAAGCCGTTCGCCGACGCCGCGTTCGCGCTGCGCGAAGGCGAGATCAGCGAACCGGTCGAGTCGGAATTCGGCGTGCACCTGATCAAGGTCACCGAGGTTCGTCCTGGGGCGCAGAAGACGTTCGACGAGGTGCGCGCGCAGGTCGAGAACGAGTTGCGATCGCAGCTGGCCGTGCAGCGCTACCCGCAGGCCGCCGAAACGTTCACGAACATGGTCTACGAGCAGTCCGATTCGCTGAAGCCGGTGGCCGAGCGCTTCAAGCTGCCGATCCAGACCGCGCAGGGAATCACCCGCAGCGGCGACGCGTCGCGGCCGCGCACCGAGCCGGTCAACAACCCGCGGCTGCTTGCGTCGCTGTTCGGCGAGGAGGCGGTCAAGCGCCGGCGCAACACCGATGCGGTCGAGGTCGCCTCCGGCACGCTGGCGTCTGCGCGCGTGGTCGAGCACCGGCCGGCGCAGCGCCTGCCGCTCGAGCAGGTCGAGGCGGACGTGCGGGAGCGGCTGGTCGCGCAGCGTGCGCGCGAGCTGGCACGCGAGGCCGGTCAGGCAGCGCTGGCGAAGCTGCGCGCCGGCGAAGGCGAGCCCGGCACGTTCGCGCCGGCACGCGAAGTCACGCGGGTCGATCCGCAGGGACTGCCGCCGCCGGCGGTCGATGCGGTGTTCCGGATGCCGGCCCAGAAGCTGCCGTCGTACGCGGGCGTCGAGCTGCCCGGCGGCGGCTACGCGGTCTATCAGCTGACGAAGGTCATTCCAGCATCGCAGGAGAAGATCGCGGAGCGGCGCGCGCAGTACGAGGAACAGCTGACGCGGATGACTGCGCAACAGGAGCTGGTCACGTTCCTGGAGGCGCTGAAGGCGCGTTCGCAGGTCGTGCGGCATCCCGAGCGGCTTCGGACCGGAAACGATCCGCGATAACGCGCGCGGCAGCGGCGATCGCGCCGGCGTCGGCCGCGGCGAGCCCGACCGTGTCGGCGCGGTCGAGCCGGTCGAAGTTGCCGCGCATCGACCGGTCGTACGCCGGGTCGTAGTGCTCGTGCAGCAGCGTCTCGACGAACGCCGGCCAATCGCCGCGCTGCGCGAGCGACTTCCATTGCGCGATCCGCTGCGCGCCGTGCAGCGGCGCCAGGCAATCGAGCTGCGCGTACAGCGACTCGGGCGCGTCGACGAAGTGCCGGTACTCGTCGAGCAGGAAGCGCGTGCGCACCTGCGCGTCGGCTTCGATGCGAACGCAGCGGGCCGCGCGGATCGACTCGATCAGCCGCGCCGGGACCTGGCGCGCGCCGACCTTGCGACTCTCGGCCTCGACGAACACCGGCCGCTGCGGGCGCAACGACGCGAGCTCGCGCCACAGCTCGGTCTCGAAACGCTTCTGCGACGGCTGCTCGGCGCCCGGCATTCCGCCGAGCACCGATCCGCGGTGCGCGGCCAGCGCCTCCAGGTCCAGCACCTGCTCGCCCGCTGCCGCGAGCTGCTGCAGGATGCGGCTCTTCGCGCTGCCGGTGCGGCCGGCGATCACGACGAACTGGAATTGCGACGGCAGCTGCTCGAGCCGCTCGACGACATAGCGCCGGAACGCCCGGTAGCCGCCGTCGAGCACCGACGTGCGCCAGCCGATGCGGGCCATCACCGTGGCCAGCGCCCCCGAGCGGTTGCCCCCGCGCCAGCAGTACACCAGCGGCCGCCAGTCGCGGTCGCAGTCGGCGAACGTCGTCTGCAGCATCCTGGCGATGTTCGCCGACACCAGCGCCGCGCCGAGCCGGCGCGCCTCGAACGGCGAGCGCTGCGTGTAGATCGTCCCCACCCGCGCGCGTTCGGCGTCGTCGAGCACCGGCGCGCTGATCGCGCCCGGCAGGCGGTCCTCGGCGTATTCGGATGGGCTGCGCGCATCGACGATCGCGTCGAACTGCGCCAGCCGTTCTCCGCAGTCCCGGATATCGACGACTGCCGGATCCTTCATCGTGACAACGGTCGCGGGACCGTCGGCGCCGATCGCGTACAATGGCGCGGAAGGCGACCGCAATGAAAGTATTCAATCTCGCGTGCGAGCACGACCACCGGTTCGAGGGCTGGTTCGGCTCGTCCGACGAATTCGACACGCAGCTCGAGCGCGGGCTGCTCAGCTGCCCGATGTGCGACAGCCACAGGGTGCGCAAGCTGCCGGCCGCGCCGAGGCTGAACCTGTCGTCGCCTGCCGCCGACCGCGAACGCGCGGCGGCCGAAGGCGCCGAGCGCAAGCCGCAGCGCGAAGGCGCGAAGCAGCAGGCTGCGCTCGCCGATCCGGCGCAGATGCAGGCGTTGCTGATGAAGATGGCGCGCTACATCGCCGAGAACAGCGAGGACGTCGGCGAGCGCTTCGC
>DATLGW010000088.1:0-26211 GCA_035540315.1 Burkholderiaceae bacterium
GCACGGCTGTGGTCGGCGCTGCTCGCGTCGGTGCCGATCGGGCTGGCGGTGCTGGTGATCATGGAGGTACAGCCGCTGGAGTGGCTCGTCGTGGCCGGTCTCGGTGTCTTCGGCGTCGCGTTCGCCGTCAATTCGTCGATCCACTCCTACCTGGTCCTCGCGTACGCCGGCTCCGAGAAAGCGGCCGAAGACGTTGGGTTCTACTACGCCGCGAATGCGCTCGGCCGCTTCATGGGCACGCTGCTGTCGGGGCTGCTGTACCAGTCGGGCGGACTCGCTTGGTCGCTGGCCGGCTCGGCCGCGATGCTGGCGACCTGCTGGCTCGTCACGCTGATGCTGCCGATCGAGTTGCCGCGGCGACCGCCCGCCACGGCGCTGCCGGACGAGGCGCTCGCTGCCGGCGCCGGCCAGAAAACCCGGTTCGTGGAATCCCGATGACCGACCGCGTCTACAACGTTCTCTTCATCTGCACGCACAACTCCGCTCGCTCCATCATGGCCGAGGCGATGCTGAACGCGAACGGCCGCGGCCGGTTCCGCACGTCCTCGGCGTGCAGCGCTCCTCGCGGATCGGTCCATTCGGGCGTCAGTGGCGATGACCGATGTGTGGCTGCTTCGCACGCGCATCCTCCTTGTAGCCGCGCAATTCGGCATAACGCGCGATCTGCGCCGGCGACAGCACTTCAACGGTGGCGAGGTGATATCCGAGATGCGCAGCGCGGAGGCTGGCTTGGGTTGCGCCGATCGCCTCTACGGCAGTCCGCAGGCTCTCTGCGGTAACTGCCTTCCCGGCGAACTGCCGGTCCAGATCAGCCTCCAGCGCGATCAGCTTTTCGCCCAGCTGCATCGTGTCGGTTTTCATCGACTCGAAGAGCCCCCTCATCTTTTCCCGCTGGGCTTGCGACAGCCCGAGCGAGTCAGCAAGCTCGAGCACGTGAAGCGGCCCCGGGTAGCCGTTGAGCTCGGCCGCGAGCGCCAGCCCCAAGCCGCGGCCCGCCTTGAGGTCGGCGATCTGCTGATCGGACAGCGCTTTGATAGGCCGGGCTTCGAGTCCCGCGTAGGGCTGCGGCGTCTGCGCCGACGCGAGGTAGGGTGTCGCGGCGATGGCAATCACGGTCCAGAGTGCAGGTAGTCTCATGTTTCCCTCATCGTGCCGTGTCGGCCTGCATCATGCGGGCGTGCATGCCCCGCATCATCGCCACCATCCCGTCGCGTGCGAGCTCGCTCACCTCCTCGGCGTGCTGCTGAAGGGCAGTCACCACCTTCGGATCGTCGGAGGTCTGGACGAGACGCACGCCCTTGGCCGTCACCTCGACCGCCGTCATGATCTTGTCCTTGCTTTCGAAAAGCACGGGAATCGTCGGGCTGAACAGATTGAAGTGCCGTCCGTCCTTCAGCCGTTGCTCCATGCTCGCCACGTGCGCCTTGATGGCTTGCGCCACCTCCGGATCGTCGGATTCCGTGACCGTCCTGATGCCATCGGGCAGGTTCGCGACCGTCCGTTTGATGCTCTCGTGGTTTGCGAACATGTCGTGAACCAGCCCCATGTCGGCGCGGAAGGCAGCGTCATGCTGGACTCCGGCAGCCATCGGTCCGGCCATCGGATGGTTGGCGCCCGGCCCCCTACCGCGAATCATCCCCGGGCCCATGCCGCGCATCATCCCCGGTCCCATGCTGAGCAGCACTCCAGGTCGCATTTCGTGCATCATCCCCGGCCCCGTGCCGCTGGGATGAGCGAACACCGCGACTGCGGCACCGAGCCCCAAGGTCGTTATCGCGGCGATGGCAATCTTGCCTGGGCGTTTCATGTTCGAACTCCTTACAGTCAGTGAAACCGTGGCGAGGGCAGGTTCGAGAGCTTGTGCTCTGAGAGCTCGTGCTCCCAGCGGACTCCATTGGACTAAAGAGATGTAAATGCGCCATGTCGCGCAGCCGCCTTTTTGTATCGAAGGCTTACGCTTTGCCCGTTGTTACACTGCGTAACAATCCCGCGCCCGATTCCGCGGCGCTCTCTCTAACATCGACACCATGGCCGCGCAAGACCACATCCTCATCGTCGACGATGACGCGGAGACCCGGCGGCTCCTGCAGACCTATCTCGAGAAGCAGGGCTACCGGGCGACATCGGTTGCGGACGGCAGGGCGCTGCACAAAGCGCTGGAAATAGCGCGCCCCGACCTGATCGTCCTCGACCTCATGCTTCCCGGCGAGGACGGCTTCGAGATCTGCCGCAACCTGCGCGCGCGCTCGAACCTGCCGGTCATCATGCTGACGGCCCGTGGGGAGGAAACCGATCGCATCGTCGGGCTGGAGATGGGCGCCGATGATTACCTAGCGAAGCCGGCGAACCCGCGCGAGCTGCTTGCGCGCATCAAGAGCGTTCTCAGGCGCGCGCGTTCCCTTCCGGAGAACCTGGAGCCCGAGTCGGTTAAGACGTTCCGCTTCGCCGGGTGGGCGCTCGACGTAGCGACGCGCAATCTGACCGCGCCCGACGGCGTCGTGGTGCCGCTGAGTGGCACGGAGTTCAAGCTGCTGCGGGTCTTTCTCACGCATCCGCACCGCGTGCTTTCGCGCGACCAGCTCATCGACTACATGACCTCCCGTGACGCCGGTCCATTCGACCGGGCGATCGACGTGCAGGTGAGCCGCCTGCGGCAGCGGCTGCGCGAGGACGCCCGGGAGCCGCTGATCATCAAGACGGTCCGTGGCGAAGGCTATGTGCTGGCCGCGAAAGTCGAGGCGCTCGCGTGATCGAGCTCGCGCCGCGCTCGCTCTTCAGCCGACTGGTCGTCGTGCAGCTCACCGTGCTCGTCGTCGCGCTGCTCGTCAGCTTCGCGATCCACATGCACGATCGCAGCGAGGCTCTGGCGCAGGCAAGCGGCATGCAGGCCGCGCAGCGCATCGCGGACATCGTGAAGCTCCTCGAGCCGCTGGCGCCGGCCGAGCGCCGTCGCATCGTGCAGGTCTTCAGCGCACCGCCGCTCACCATCAGCCTGGACCAAAAGCCGCTCGACGCGCGGGCGCTCGAGTCGGAAAGCGGCGCAAGGAGCGCCATTTTCGGTGCAATGCTCTCTCGCTTCCTCGGCGACAGGCGTCCTGCCGCCGTCGCGGTGAGAGAGGGGGTCGCGATGGCCACTCCGGCGCGCACGGGACCGGGGTTCGTGCCGCATCACCCATGGATGGCCGACAGGCCGGGCGTGCATTTCGGTGCTCAGCCGGGGGTTTCTTTCATCGCACAGGTGCAGCTCGATGACGGCACTCTGGTCACGTTCGACTCGCGCCAGCCGGGACAGACCGCGAGTTGGCCGTACCGGCTTCTCGCCAGTCTGGCAGTGCTTCTTGCGGCGGTGCTCGTGGTTTCTCTCATTGCGGTCCGCTGGACGACGCACCCGCTGAAGGTGCTGGCGGAGGCTGCAGACGAGCTGGGCCGGAACATCGATCGGCCGCCGTTGCCGGAGAAAGGCCCGGTGGAGGTAGAGCGTGCGGCGCGAGCCTTCAACAGCATGCAGGACAGACTCCGCCGCCATGTCCGTGAGCGCGCCGCGACGCTCGCCGCGATGTCGCACGATCTGAAGACGCCGCTCAACCGGCTGCGCCTGCGCGCAGAGCTGCTCGAGGATGGCGAGGCGAAGACGAAGATTTCGCAGGACGTGGACGAAATGGAGTCCATGGTCTACGACACGCTCGAGTTCATGCGCGGTGGAGAAAGCGCGGAGAGGCCGCAGCCGATCGACGTTAACGCGCTCCTTCAGAGCTTGGCGACCGATGCGCGGGATACCGACGATACCGTCACCGTGCAAGGGGCGGCCTTCGCGCCTTACGTCGGTAGACCGCAGGCGCTGAAGCGCTGCGTCGGCAACCTTCTCGACAACGCCGTCAAGCACGGTGGCTCGGCCTCTGTGCTTGTCGAAGACGCACAGGACCGGCTGATCGTACGCGTGCGGGATCAGGGTCCGGGCATTGCGGAGACGGAACTCGAGCGCGTCTTCGAGCCGTTCTACAGGCTCGAAGGCTCGCGTAGCCGTGACACCGGTGGGACGGGTCTTGGCCTGAGTATCGCAAGGCAGATCGCCCAGCGGCACGGCGGAACGCTGACGGTCCGGAACCTCGAGGAAGGCGGCCTGGAGGCAGTGCTAACGCTACCCAGAGGCTGGCGCAGTGTTGATCCCCAAGCCTCGCCCGAAACCATCGACGACGTGCGGTCAGACGAGTTGCCCGTCCGCGTTGAAGAAAAGCGTCGTCGGTAGCCCAGGCGCAGCAAAGTGGCGGTCGGCGTCCCCGCTCGCGGGGGACGAGCCGACGCTGAAGGTCCAACGGCTCTGACGATCAGCCTTGAATCGACGCCCCACGTATCCGATGCAGCCGCTCGACCGCATCGTCGGGGCAGTCGCCGCAGAGCCGATTCGCAGGTACTGCAATGTCGAGCTTTTTCGGATACGGCAGGTTCAGGCTCGCCATGATTGCAGCAAATTCGTCGAGCGACTTCGCATCACCAAGCCTCGGGTTGCGCTGGCGCTCCTGCAGCACCGTCGATACGTGCCGATGCTGATAATCGTGACCCGGATACACCAGGGTATCGTCCGGTAGCGAGAAGATCTTCTCGCGCACCGATCGGTACAGCGCTTCCGTATCCCCGTTCTGGAAGTCGGTTCGGCCGCAACCGTCGATCAGCAGCGCATCCCCTGTGAAGATCCGAGCGACGTCGTCACTCAGCAGCAAATAGCAATGATGGGTGTCGGTGTGGCCCGGCGTGAACAGCGGCTGCAGCGAGATGCTGCCGCAACTCAGCGGCCAGCCCTCCGCCACGCCGATATCGGCACACGGCAAGTGATCGGCGGCAGGATACGCAGTCTTGCAGCCGGTCATGTTGCGCAGTCGGCATGCCGCAGTCACATGGTCGGCGTGGATGTGCGTCTCCAGCGTGTACGCGAGCATCAGGCCAAGCTCGCGCACAACCGCCAGATCCCGATCGATCGTCTCCACCACTGGATCGATCAGCACGGCCTGCCCGGTATCCCGACACCCCAGCAGGTACGTGTAGGTGGACGACTCCGGCTCGAACAATTGTCTGAATAGCATGAGGTTCCTGCGAATTCGACTGCCGATTGCGAATGCGGTTCACGACGCTGCGTAAAATCATACTCAGGACGATGCACCAGCGGGTCTATCCCAGCCATCGAATGCCGCGCAGCGCCGACACTGCGGGCCCGCCTGGACGCTGCTGGCAGCCCAAGCCGAGCGGTTCGATCCCCGCGGCCGGCACATCGGCACCCATGGGGGCTGGTCCGCATTGTGGTTGCTGACGACAGCCGAGCGTTCCGACCCGCGCCGCCGCCGACGCTCGCCAGCGCCCAGGGAGCGCGCAAACTCGACGTGGCGAAGCGCCCGGGTCATCGTACGAGCGAGCTCTTGATAACATCATCCAATCTCTCCGCAACCTGACTCGAAGCTCGATGCCAAACGACGAAGCATCCGACCCGGCTGCCGCCTCTGCGCAATCCCGGACCAGCGTCTATACCGTAAGCGTGGAATTCGGCGATTGCGACCCGGCCGGCATCGTCTGGTTTCCCAACTTCTTCCGCTGGATCGACGCCGCGTCGCGCCACTTCTTCATCGACTGCGGCGTGCCGCGCTGGGCGGAACTGGAGCTCGCGATCGGCGTGGTCGGCACGCCCATCGTCGAGACGAAAGCGCGATTCCTGAGGAGCGCGAGCTATGGCGATCGGCTGGAGATCCACACGACCGTCGCCGCTTGGCGCGAGAAGAGCTTCGTGCAGCGTCACCGTTTGATGCGAGACGGCGAGCTGCTGATGGAATGCGACGAAGTGCGAGTGTTTGCCGCCCGCCGGAAAGAAGGCGGCATCCGCGCCGTTCCGATCCCGCTCAGCGTGATCGAGCAGTGCCGAGCAGGTGACGAGGATTCTGCCGCCACCCCTCGGACTTTCTGAGCGGCTCGCCGGCCTGTGGCACTGCCCGGGGTCAGCGGGCGGCGCCGGTTCGGGCGCCCTGCCCTTGCGGGCGCCGCGCCAGCGGCTTGGGGCCGCTGCGTGCGCCGCGCCGCGCCGGTGCCTTCGCAGGGTTGCTGGCGATCGTGCCGAAGTAGAAATCCAGCATCTCCCCCAGCGGGGCCGGATCGCGTCGCAAGCGGCTGCGCAGCGCCGCGCCTTCCCAGCAGTCGATCAGCAGGCCCGCCATCTGCCGCACGTCGGCGCCGTCGGGTATGTCTCCGCGCGCCCGCGCCTCCTCCAGGCAGGTCGCCATCCGGCGCCCGATCTCTGACAGGCACCAGTCGATCTTGCGCCGGAAAACGTCGCTGACGCCGGACAGCTCCTGACCGAGCCCGCCGAGCAAGCATCCGAGATAGCCCTCCTGCCGGTACTTGCGTTCGGTCTCCTCGAAGAATCGACGAACCCGCTGCAGCGGCGGGATGCCGCCGTCGCCGAGACAGGCATCGAGGCCCTCGTGCACGGCGTGCATGTACTCGTCGATCACCTGAAGCGCGAAATCCTCCTTGTCCTTGAAGTGATGGTAGAACGAGCCTTTCGGGATCCCGGTCGCCTCCAGCAGCGACTGGATCCCGAGATCGTTGTAGCCCTGCTGCAGCAGCATGGCCATGCCTGCATCGAGCAGGCGTTGCTTCGTCGAGTGCGTCATGACTGGCGGCGCGGCGGCGCGGGCAACGGGCGATGCCCACTGCCCGCAGCATACTGCATTGGCTCGCCGCAGGCTGCCCGCCGCCGCCCATTCAGGCCTTCAGCTTCTCACTCATGTGATCGATCACGTGCTTGTGCGGATCCTGCGGACTGAACATGACGATCTCCGCGTCGTCGTCGACCTTTACGTTGTGGCCCGGCGGCCAATAGAAGAGATCGTTCTCACGCACCGTCTCCTGGCGGCCCGACGCATCGGTCGTCGTGATCTGCCCGCGGAGCACGAAGCCCCAATGCGGGCACTGGCACTGGTCGCCGTGCAGCCCGACGAACAGCGGCGTCGTGTCGACGCCGGCGGCGAGCGTGAAGTACTCGCCGCTGATCTTGCCCAATCCGCCCATGTCGCCGAAGTTCATTCGCTGGCGCAGCACCGCGCCCGGGATCGCCAACTGCACATCGACATCGTCTTTCGCTACACGCATGGCTGTCTGCTCCTTGCAGGACTTGGTTCGCGACCGCCGGCCGACTAGACCGTTCGGTCTAGTGCTGATCCTACGCCGCTCGCAGCGGCTGTCAATGCCCCGATCTGACGACCAGCCGAAGCGGGTCCGCTGCAGGCCCCTCATTGCCTCCACGTACTACCGCGTGAACTACTTCCGCGCTCGAGCTCTGCCGCCCCTTTGACAATGGACGTCCGGGTCGACCCGCCGACGGCCTGGCGACATCCGTGCGCAAGGCTGTCGGCGACGATCCGGACCGCGTTCGCCACCAGACCTACGTGATCATGCTCAACCGGCTGACGGGAGCGTATTACGTGCTCCGGGACGGCTTTGATGTCGGCCTCGCCGACAGCTTCCGCCAAGCCAAGCAGTTGATCGAGCAGCGGCGGTGGTACGACGCGGTAGAGCCTGGTTGAACTTCAGCCAGCCCTGTTCAAGCCGACGGCTCCATCTGCGCCTGCGCCGTGACGTCCTCGGCCGGCACCAGCACGAACTCGTTTCTAGCGCCTTGCAGCCTCTGCTGCAGATAGGGTCGGTACTCGTCGCTATGGTAGAACGCCAGCGCCGCTTCCTTCGACGCCCATTCGATCAGCACGACGACGTGCGGCACCTCGCCGCTTTGCTCGAGCCATTGCGCATTGTTCGTTCGCGCGAGAAAACGACCGCCGCGGCGCTCCACCATCTTCGTGACGACGGCGACGTAGTCGGCGATCCAGCTTCGATCCAATAGGGTCAGTTTCCCAACCAGATAACACTTCGGCATCTTCTCTCCTCGATCGCACTGGCCGCGAAGTCATTCGAGCGCAACTGCCTCGACCTCCACGTCGAACGGCAGTGGCCAGGAGCCGACGGTGACGAAGGTCCGGGTCGGCGGATCGGCTGGAAAGTAGCGGGCATAGACTTCGTTGATGGCCGGGAACCAAGCGGCGTTGACGCAGTAGATGCGCGTGCTGACGACCTTCGCCAGAGACGACCCGGCCGCTTCGAGGCAGTGGCGAACCGCGTCGAGCGCGGCCGCCGTCTGTGTCCGGATGTCCCCCTGCAGCAGATCTCCGGTCGCGGGATCCATCGGCGGCATGCCCGATACGAAAACGAAGCCGTTCGCGCGCACTGCGGCCGAGAACGGCACCTTGTGCCGCACGAGGCTCTCGGAGATTCCGGGTACGAAGACGATTTCCTTGCGAGTCATTTTTCGTGGTTCCTGCTGAGTTGGCGGCGCACAGCTTAAACCACCTCCGGCTCCCGACGCGACGCGTGTCCGATTGGGAACGCAGCAGGTCCGCCTGGCATCCAATTCTCCACAGCCGCTGATTTCCGGCGGCAGCTACAGGAGGTCGCCAATGAGTTCGGTTGTAACGATCGCTGCCGTTGCGTTGGCTCTGTCAGCCTCTGCCGCGGCTGCACAGGGTACGACCCCGACCGATGCGCAGATCGCTGCGATCGTCGTCACCGCGAACCAGCTGGACGTCGATGCGGCAGAGCTTGCGCAGTCGAAGGCCGGCGACCCGAAGGTGAAGGCGTTTGCGCAGCGAATGATCGTCGATCATACCGGCGTGAACGAGGCGGCGGCTAGGCTGGCGCGCAAGCTCGGCCTGACGCCCGAACCGAACGCAACGAGCACAACCCTGCGCCGCAGCGGCGAACAGGCGCTGCAGCGGCTGCGGGCGCTCGACGGCGACGCGTTCGATCGCGCGTACATCGACCATGAAGTGACGTATCACCAATCAGTCCTGAAAGTGCTCGACGAGACGCTGATTCCGAGCGCACGCCATCCGGAGCTGAAGGGGCTGCTGGTGCAGGTCAGGCCGGCGTTCGCGGATCATCTCGAGCATGCGCGGCAAACCCGGGCTTCCCTGGAGAAGTCGCGCGTCGTGACGATCAGCGCAATGACGTATGCGCCCGCAGTGCTGCGGGTGACGCGAGGCGAGGCCGTCACCTGGCGAAACGAGGATCCGGTTCCGCACACGGTGACGGCGGATGACAGGGCGTTCGACTCAGGGAGCATCCCAGCCGGCGACTCGTGGACCTTCACCGCCGCCAAGCCAGGGACTTTCCAGTACGCGTGCACGCTGCACCCGACGATGAAAGCAACGTTGATCGTCGAATGATCGATGCCGTTAACCACACCGGCTGCCCGCGAGGAATTGCTGCAGCGATCGCGCCGGAGCGACGCCAGGAACGCGGCGCACTGCGGCTGCGCCCCGCTGAGGCGGGCGCCGATGACGATCGAAATCATCTCACTGGTTGGTGTTCACGCTCTGCCAGGTAGCGTTCGGTGCAGTCGCGGGCAGTCGCGACGACACCACAGACGGTGCCGCGGTCGTCCCGCAGCAGGCTGAAGCTGAGCTCGACGTAGAGCTTGCGGCCATCGCTGTGGACTGCTCGCGTCGTGAGCGACTGGCCGTCGTACTTCGTGCGGCCTGTGCCGACGGCGCTGCGGAAACCGTTCCAGTGTGCCGTTCGCAAGCGCTCGGGGATGATGATGTCCAGGCTCAGGCCCACGGCATCGGCGGCGGCGCGGCCGAAGATGCGTTCGGCGGCGCCGTTCCAGAACCGGATCACTCCTTGGCGGTCGGCGTAGACGATCGCATCGGGCGCCTGTTCCGCGATGGCGCGCAAGAGCTCCTCGTGCGAACGCGGAAAACGCGCAGCCACTGCCACGACCGCTTGCCTTCACGATCCGCTGCGCAGGGCCGCGAGGACGCGCCCGGCGAGCCGATCGCAACGGGCACCATCGAAACCGAACGCGTCGCCCACGGCGACGTCAACTTCCTGCGCCAGAGATTCGCGCAGCATTGCGCGCGCGCGGAAGAACCGCGTCCGTACCGTTGCCTCGGGGATCGCCAACGCTTCGGCGACTTCGTCGACTGCCATTTCCTCGACCGCGCGCAGCACGAACACCGTGCGAAACGCGTCGGGAAGCGCATCGATCTTCGCCTCGATCAGCCGCCGGACCTCGGCGCGCAGCGCCTGGTGATCGGGTCGATCGATCGGACCTCCAGTGGACTCCGCCACCGACTCCTCCTGTTGCTCGTCCGCCAGCTCGCCCCGCAGCACGATGACGTCGGCCCGCCCGCTTGCGCGCCGCCGCTTCAGCGCCTCGTTGATCGCAATCCTGGTCAGCCAGGTCGACAGCCGCGATTCGCCGCGAAAGCGGTCGATCCCCCGGAAGGCGGCCAGATAAGCTTCCTGGACCGCGTCCTCGGCGTCCGCATCATTGCCAAGGATGCTCCGAGCTGCGCGGAACAGCGTGCGGTTGTTCCTTCGCATCAGCAAGCGCAGCGCCGCCTCGTCGCCAGCGGCAATCCGCGCCGCCAGCGCGGTGTCGTTCAGCGCCTCCACATTGTTCAGCACGGCCAGTTTCGCCATTTGATCCTTTCGCAGCAGCAGCGAACGCCGGAGGTTCGGCACGACGCACTTCGGATTGGATACCGAAATTCGCGCATGCGTTCCCGCAGACGTCCCGAATGCCCCCAGCGGTCGACGTGGGAATCGCCCGATGTTGCGCGGATGCATATGGCACGGAATTTGATTTGTCGATGTACCGCCTCGTCGCAGGCCCCCGGAGACAGACCGAGTGCAGGACGGAAAGGTACGCGTGCTGGTGGTGGATCGTTCGAAAGATTTCGTGAACTCGCTCGCGATGCTGTTGCAGCTCCAGGGTTGCGACGTGCGAACGGGCGCGACCGCTGCCGACGCGCTGAACGAGCTGGCGCGCTTCCAGCCCAACGTCCTGATCCTGGACTCGCACCTTCAGGACGGTGCGGACGGATTGGACGTCGCGCGGCGGTTGTGCGATCAGGAACTGGCGCAGCGGCCGCTGATCATCATCATGTCGGCTTGGGCGACCGATCAGCACCGACGCGCGGCGCTGGCAGCGTGCGCCGACCATTTCCTTCCGAAGCCTGCGGATCCAGACGCTGTCGTGGAGCTCGCGATCGCCGGGCGCACTTGATCGACGCGCGCGCTGCGCGCGGCATTACCGGTTCCGGTGTGCGTGGCCGCGGATTACGCGTCGTCCCGCTGCGGTTCGGGGCCGCGCTCCCGTCAGGGCCGCAACCGGCTGCGGCGCCGGATTGATACCCGCGGGCAGATCGCGTGCCCGGCCCGTCGTCCCGCTGCAGCGTCACCGCATCCCGAAGAACCGCGGAACGGCCAGTACGAACCCTTCCCAGTACGTGACCACGATCAGCGTGAACAGCAGCGGCACGTACAGCGGCAAGACTGCGCGAGTCATTCGCGCGAGGCTCACGTTGGCGATGTTCATCATGATGAACAGGATCACCCCGAACGGCGGCGTCAGCGTGCCGATCAGCAGATTCACGATCAGGATGATCCCGAAGTGCACGGGGTCGATGCCGAGCGCGGTGATCAGCGGAAACAGCGTCGGCGTCGCGATCAGCAGCACCGCGGTGGTCTCCATGAAGCAGCCGATCAGCAGCAGCGCAACGTTGATGATCGCGAGGATCACGAACTTGTTCTCCGACAGCGACATCATGAACGCCGCGAGCTTCATCGGCGCCTGCGAAGTCGCCACGAGCCAGCCGAACGGCACCGCGCACGCGATGATGAACACGAGCACGCCGCAGGTGACGACGGTTTCGCGCGCGGCCTCGAGCAGGTCGCTCCATTTCAGCTCGTCATGAAGCCGGCCGAGCACGATCGCATAGACGACCACCAGCGCGCCGAGCTCGGTCGGCGTCGCGACGCCGCTCAGCAGCCCGACGGTCAGCAACACCGGAGCCATCAGCGCCGGGATCGCCCGCACGAACGTCGTCCCCAGGCGCGGCAGCGAGATCGGCTGGGTCGGCGGCGCGTGCACCCGCCCGGTCCGAACCAGCCAATAGATCATCACCATCACCGCGCAACCCATCAGCGCACCCGGCAGGAAGCCGGCGAGGAACAGGTCGGCAACCGACGCCTGCACCATCACCGCGTACACGACCATGATCACCGACGGCGGAATGATCGGACCGATGACGGCGGAGGCGGCGCTGACCGCGGCAGCGAATGCCGGATCGAATCCCTCCTTGCGCATCGCCCTGACCTCGATCACGCCGAGTCCGGCCGCGTCGGCCTGCGCAACGCCGGACATGCCGGCGAAGATCATGCTCGCGACCACGTTCACGTGCGCCAGGCCGCCGCGGATGTGACCAGCCAGCGCACCGGCGAACGCGAAGATCCGGTCGGCGATGCCGGCGCGATTCAGCAAATGGCCGGCGAAAACGAACAGCGGAATCGCGATCAGCACGAAGCTATCGAGCCCGGAACCCATCCGCTGCACGACGATCGAGATCGGGATCGGCTGCGTGAACGCGACGACCGCCAGCGCGGAGATGCCCATCGCGAACGCCACCGGCACCTGGATCGCGACCAGCAGCGCGAACGAGCCGAACAGCAGCGCCAGCGTCATCGCAGCCCGGGCAGCGGAGACGCCGACGGGTCGCGCAGCCGACCGCCCAATGCCTGCAGCTCGAGCAGGATCAGATAGACGGTCGTGAACGCCATCGATGCAGCCGCATACGTCAACGGCACCGAATAGAACCACATCCGCGGGATCTCGATCGGCAGCGAGATCGTCTTTGAGCGTCCCTCGACCCCCATCACCTTGAATCCCTGCACGACCAGCACGACCAGCATCGTGAGCACCAGCAGCCAGATCACGAGCCGCAGCGCAGCTGCGACCCGCGGTCCGAGCGCGAAATGGAACGTCTCGATCACGATGTGGCGGCCCTGCTTCAGCCCCAGGCTGGCGCCGACGAACACGCTCCAGATGAACGCATAGGTCGCCGACTCCTCGACCCAGGCGATCGGGCGGTTCAGCGCATAGCGGGTGAACACCTGCAGCGTGATCGCACCGACGATCAGGAAGATCAGCGACACGCCGAACGCACGCTCGAGCGCGCCGATGCGCTCGAGCGTGCGGCCGTACAGGTGCAGCATCTCGTTATCGGCCGGTCAGAGCTTCTGCAGCTTTTCCCACAGCCCGGACGACCAGGCGCCGTCCTTCTCCATCTTCGCGACGCCTTCGCGGGCTCGCTGCTGGATCGGTCCCTTGTCGATCGCCGAGACCGTAGCGCCCTCGGCCGCCATCTTCGCGACCACCTCGTCAGTCTCCTTGCCGGCGGTCTGGCGGGTCCACTGCACCGTTTCAATCGCGCAGTCGGTCAGCAGCTTCTGCTGGTCCGCCGGCAGCGATGCAAAGCGCTTTTCGTTCATCGTGATGTGCGCGGACGACAGCAGGTGGTCGGTCCGAATCACGAACTTGCCCGCCTCGTGCAGCTTGGCTGCATACGCCGAGGAAATCGGGCCTTCGGCCGCCTCGACCACGCCGGTCTTCAGTCCCAGATAGATCTCGCCCCACGCGAGCCGGCTCGGGCGCGTGCCCAGCGTCTCCCACAGCGTCAGATAGGTCTTGATCTCCGGCACGCGCATCTTGATGCCGTTCAGGTCGGAAACCGACGCAATCGGCTTTTTCGAGAACATGATCCGCGGCTGCGTTGGCGCGGCGGCCAGGATCCGCAATCCCTGCTCGCGGCGCAGCTTCTCCGCCATCTCGCGATAGGTGTCGCTCTCCAGAAAGCGCTGCATGTGGTCGGCGTCGCGGAACGTGAAGCCCCACGCCAGGATCGCGAAATCCTTGACCCAGTTCGCATACCAGTCGAGCACGTCGCCATAGATGTGCACCGAACCCTGCATCATCTGCTCGATCACCTGCATGTCGCTGCCCAGCTGCTCGCCTTGGATGAAGTTCACCTTCATCTTGCCGGCGGCGCGCTCGTTCACGCAGGCAGTGAACCGCAGGTTCTGGCGATCCAGGATCGACCCGATCGCATCCGATCCTCCGAATGTCAGCGTCGTCTGGGCATGCGCGCCGCCCGCGGCAGCGATCACCGCGGCGGCCGCGGCCGCGCGGAGCATCTTCGATCTCATCTGTCCCCCTCCTGGTATGTGTCTCGTCGTGTTCTAGCGCAGCCGTGTGCCGGCCACCCGACCGGGCGCGCGCTGCTGTTATAGGCGGGATGGCAGCGCGCGTCAACCGAAGCGAAGCTCGGTCCCGATACGACTGCGCTCGAAGGACGCGCGGCTCGACCGCTGTTGCGATTCCGGCCACATACCGAATTTTGGTGATGCCGCGAAAGCGGGGCGCGGTTAACTTGGCGCCGTCTCCACCGCTGTCCGAGCGGTTTGCCCGGGCCCGTGCGGGTCCGGGCTTCTCCCCGCTGCACCGCCCTGCGCGGCGGCACGTTCGCGCCGAGCCGAAGTCGCCGCTTGCCACGCCAGCGAAAAAAAACCCCGGACACGAGCCCGGGGCGAATTTTTTCAGCCAGAGATTGATCGCGCGCCACCGAGAGAGAGGCGCGTGCTGCCATTATCCGGCATTCGCTCGTACCGCGTGTGACTTATGCCTCGAGGCTCGCTCGATCGATCGATGCGCTGCCCACGCGCGCCGCCCCGGGCACACGATCTGCCTGCAAGTGACCTCCCCCTCGATGCGTGGAGGTCGCGATGGCAAAGCAGTCGCAAAAGCCCGAACAGCAAGGCCACCAGAAAGAGCAGAGTCCCGCCGCAGGGGTGGGCCGCCAGTCGGGACAGCAGCGCGAGCACGGGCACATGAGTCGCGAGGATCAGAAGCGCGACCAGGCCGGCCACGGCGGAACCGACAAGCTGAGCGGCCATCCGGACGCCAGCCCCGATTCGGTCGAGCACGGTTCGCCCGGCGGCACCGGCGAAGCGGATCTCGGCCGGTCCTGAGTTGCCGCACGCGCTGCCGGCACGGCAGCGCGAATCCGACCTTTGAACCGCGGCATCGACTGCGCACCGCGCACGCCTGGGCGCGGCGGTCTTGCGCCTATTGCGATCGGTTTCGGTCCTGCGGATAGCCCTTATTGTTGTCGCGGCTTTTGCGCGGTAATGTTCGCGTCGAGTCTCCTCTCCGCCGACGACGCGGAGCTTACCCCCGAGCCGGGCGGCTCGGGGGCTTCTCATCGACCCACCCGTGACGCCAGTCCCTGCGCAGCCCCAGAGTCTGCGCGATCTGTTCTGGTCGTTCAATTCATTGGCTCTGCACGGCTTCGGCGGCGTTCTGCCCTGGGCGCACCGCGTTCTGGTCCAGCAGAAGCGCTGGCTGACGCCGGCTGAGTTCGTCGAGCTGCTCGCGCTCGCGCAGCTGCTGCCGGGCCCGAACATCGTCAATGTCGCAGTGATGATCGGCGCTCGCCATTTCGGCTGGCGCGGCTCGGTCGTCGCGGTGCTGGGGATGGTCGCGATGCCTGCGATGCTGGTGCTGGCCGTCGCGATCCTTTATTCGCAGTTCGTGCATCTCCCGGCCGTGCGCGGCGCACTCGCCGGCATGGCCGCGGTGGCCGCCGGGCTCGTGATCGCCACTGCGCTGAAGCTGGCGATCGCGCAGCGACGGCACTGGATCTCCGCGACCTTCGCAGCTGCCGCGTTCATTGGCGTGGGGCTGCTGCGGTATCCGCTGCCGTGGGTGTTGGCGGCGCTCGCGCCGCTCGCTTTCGTCGCGGCTTGGCTCGAGCTCGGACGCGCACGGCCGCCGAGCCAGCACGAGGATCGCGCGGATTGATCGGCGCTGCGGAGCTCCTGTCGCTGTTCGCGCACTTCGCGCTGCTGTCGCTGCTGGCGGTGGGCGGAATGATCGCGATGGCGCCGGAGATGCATCGGTATCTGGTCGACAGTCGCGGCTGGATCGATCACCTGCAGTTCGTCGACTCGATTGCAATCGCGCAGGCTGCGCCCGGGCCCAACGTGCTGTTCGTGACACTGCTGGGGTGGCAGGTGGCGGGATTCGCCGGGGCCTTCGTCGCCACGGCGGGTGCGCTGCTGCCCAGCTCGACGCTGACCTATTTCGCCCAGCGCGGCCTGTCGGCGCGACGCGACTGGCGTAGTGCCAAGGCACTGCGCCTGGGGCTGTCGCCGATCGCGATCGGTTTCACGCTGGCCACCGGCTGGGTGCTGGCCACCGCAATCGACACCAACTGGCGGCTCGCGGCAATGACGGTGGCAGCGGTGGTCTTCATGATGGCGACATCGTGGAACCCGCTGTGGCTGCTTGCGGCCGGCGCCGCGCTCGGTGCATTCGGGCTGCTCTGATCGCCCCGGTTCAGTGCGGAAGCTCACGCCCCGCCGGTCGGCCACCCGCTACCATCGGGCGGATTGCAGCCGTGGAGCGCCTCCAATGCAGACCAAGCCCGACCGCCTCGCCCACGAGCTCGCTGCGCTGATCGCTCGCCACGGCGACGGGCATCCGCGGGTCGCGCATCTGCGCTGGCTGCTTGCAAGCCACCGCCGGGCTCAATCTCGTGCCGCGCCGGCGCCGTCCCCGCTGCCTTCGGAGTCGGCAAGCGCGCAACGGCGGGACGACTGACGGCGTCATCCGCGTCGCGACCGGAAAGCGCCGCGATGCGGCGCTGTGGCATCATCCCTCGGCGGCTCTACGCGCAGCGCGACCTTTGGATCGCGCCCGAATCCATCGGAGGGATACGATGAAACGACTGCTCGCGATCGGTGCGCTCGCCGGTTTGCTCGGGATGACGCTCGCGGGTTGCGCCGGTCCGGCAGCGACCGGCAACGTCTACAAGGCCAGCCAGACGGGACGCGAGCAGACGGTACGTATGGGCGTCGTGGAGACGGTGCGGGAGATCACGATCGATCGCGGCCAGACCGGTGTCGGCACCGGCGCCGGCGCCGTGGTCGGCGGAATCGCCGGCAGCAACATCGGCAAGGGTCGCGGCGCAATGGTCGGCACCGTCGCGGGCGCCGTTGCCGGGGGCATCGCGGGACAGGTGATCGAGCGCCAGGCGTCGCACGTGGCGGGGCTCGAGATCACGGTCAGGCTGGACAGCGGCGAGTTGCGGGCGGTCACGCAGGAAGCCGACGTCGCATTTCGGCCCGGCGATCGCGTGCGACTGCTGTCGGGTGCCGGAGGCACGCGCGTCACGCACTGACGCAGCGAGAGCTCCCCGTGGATCTTCAAACGCTCGAGCGCTATCGAATCGAATCGCCGCAGGCGATTCGCGAATACCTGTGCGGCGCAGCGGCGAGCCGCGCGTCGTGCTCGCTGCGCGCAAGCGGCCGGCCGGACAGTTTCGTGTCGCGGCTGAGCGGGCTCGATGACGACGCCAATGCGCTGATCCTCGATGCGCCGCGCGCACCGGTGATCGAACGCGTGCTGCCGCCGGGCGCATCGGCCTCGATCGAGTTTGCGCTCGATCACGTGCGCATCCTGTTCGAGTCGCGGGTGCAACGCTTCGCCGCTCACGGCGGCGCAATCGCAGTGTTCGTCGCAATGCCCGACGCACTGTTTCGGCTGCAGCGGCGGGAGACGTTTCGGGTCAGCGTTCCCGACGAGGCCGGTTTGCGCCTCACGCTGGAACCGGGCCAACCCGGGCTGACCGAGCTGGCGCTGCAGAACCTGAGCACGGGCGGCGTCGCGGTGCTCGCCACCGGGAACCTCGCCCGCTTCGAAACCGGGCGCGTCTTCCACAATGCCATGCTCGAGCTGCGCGACGGACAGCGCTTCGAGCTCGCGCTGCGTGTCCGCCATGCCGCCGTCATGCGCCGCGTCGGCACCGATTGCCAGCTGCGGGTCGGCCTGCAGTTCTTGCAGGTCCCCCCCGGCTTCGAGATGGCGATCTCGCGGGCGATGACGGAGTTCTCTCGCGCCAGCGCCGGCGAACCCGGCGGACTATAATCTCGACGCAACCGCGTCCGCCGCGCCCGCAGCTGCGGAGGCGGCCCGCATGGGTTGGCCCTGAGACTGGCCAGGAGACTCGACATGGCGTCGATACCGGAAAGCACGACCGAGAGGCTGTCGGACGAAGTCGCGGAGGCAATCGAGGACGCGCAGCAGATTCTGCAGCGCGCAGCGGCCGAGACCGGCGACAAGGCGCGCGAGCTGCGCGAGGAAGTGGAGTCGCGGCTGCTTTACGCCAAGCTGCGGCTCCAGGAACTCAACGACGAGGCGGTCGAGCGTGCGCGCGTCGTGGCGCGAACGACCGACGATTTCGTGCACGAGCGGCCCTGGCAATCGATTGCGATCGGCGCATTCATCGGGTTGCTGATCGGGCTGCTGATCGGGCGCCGCTGACGCGCTGCGATGAGCGACGCCGACGCGCGCGATCCGGCAGCGCAGACGCTGCGGGACGCGGTCCACCGGACCGGCGAATCGCTGCTCGCGCTGTTGCGTACGCGCGCCGAGCTGGCGGCGCTCGAATTCGCCGAGGAGCGCGATCGCGCGCGGGACCGGCTGCTGATGGTGATGGTGGCGGCGGTCGCTGCGACGTTCGCGCTGCTGGCGCTGACCGGCCTGGTGGTCGCTTATTTCTGGGACACGCATCGACTGGCGGCAATCGCTGCGGTCGCCGCGTTCTATGCGCTGGTCACCGCGCTCGCGATCTGGCGGCTGAAGACGCGCTGGCCGCCGCAACCGCCGTTCGCCGCGACGCTCGCCGAGCTCGAGCGCGACCGCGAGTGGCTCGCGAGCAAGCTCGGCAGGAAGGCCTGAACCGCATGCAGCGATCCGATCTGGCGCACCGCAAGTCGTTGCTGCAATCGCGCGCCGAGCTCGATCGGTTGCAACTGTCGCTGGCGGTCTACGACCTGCAGACGCAGTTCCAGCTTCGCCGGTCGCGGCCGCTGTCGCAGGCCCATCCGCTGGCGCGCGTGCTGCTGGGAGCCGCCGTCACCGCGACCGTGCCGCTGCTCGGCCAGGGGCGCGTATCGCGCTGGCTGCGGCTGGCATCGATCGCGATGACTGCATGGCGGATCGGACGCGACTGGCGCCGCGGCACCCGCCGCGCGAGCGCTCGGCCGGCCGAGCCGCAACTGACCTACGGCAGCTCGCCGCCGCGCGAATGAGCAGCGCGCCCGGCAGCTCGGTCGGCTCGCTGCGGGTCGTGCCGCTCAACGGCTTCATCGGCGCCGAGATCGACGGACTCGACCTGCGCGAGCCGCTGACGGGCGCGCAAGCCGATGCGATCCGCGCCGCGCTGGTGCGCTACGAGGTGATCGTGCTGCGCAACCAGGACATCACGCTCGAGCAGCAGATGGCGTTCGGGCGGCAGTTCGGCGAGTTGTCGATCCATCCGTTCTCGCCGAACCTGCCGGACAAACCCGAGGTGATCGTGCTCGATTACTCGGCCGACAACCCGCCGGCGCTGACGGATGTCTGGCATTCGGACGAGACGTTCCGGGCGGCCCCGCCGATGGCGACGATCCTGCGTGCGAAGGTAGTGCCGCAGCGCGGCGGCGACACGCTGTTCGCCAGCATGACCGCCGCGTACCGCGGGCTGAGCGAGCGGATGAAGCGCTATCTGCACGGGCTGCATGCGCAGCACGACTTCAAGCCGTTTCGCGCGCTGCTCGCAGGCTCGCCGCAGCTGCGCCAGCGGCTGCGCCAGCTCGAGGACGAATATCCGAATCCGTCGCATCCGGTCGTCTGCGTGCATCCGGAGTCGGGGCGGCGAGTGCTGTACGTGAACCCGCAGTTCACGCTGCGCATTTGCGAACTCGACGACGACGAAAGCGATGCGATCCTGCAATTCCTGTTCCGGCAGGCCCAGACGCCCGAGTACCAGCTGCGGGTCAAATGGCAGCCGAACACTGTCGTGATGTGGGACAACCGCGCCGTGCAGCACTACGCGGTCCACGATTACTACGCGCAGCGGCGCACGATGGAACGGGTGACGATCGCGGGTGCCGCGCCGATCGGCGTCGGCGGCGAATACACCGCCGAGTCGGCGCCCGCGCTGGGCGAAGTCGCGCCGCGGCGCGAGCGGGCGGCGAAATCCGACGGCGCCGGGCCGGCTCGCCCGTTCGAGCGCCGATGAGAAGCTACCGCAATACCAGGGAGAGGAAAGCAAGATGACGACAGCAGGAAAAGTGGCAATCGTGACCGGTGCCGGCACTGGCATCGGCAAGGCGGTCGCGATCGCGCTGCTGGGCGCAGGCTGGCAGGTCGCGCTCGCAGGGCGACGGGCCGACATGCTGGAGAAGACAGTCGCGGAGGCGGGCGATGCGGGATCGCGCGCACTGGCCGTTGCGACCGATGTCGGCAATCCGGATGCGGTGCGCGCGCTGTTCGACCGAACGCAGCAGGCGTTCGGGCGGCTCGACCTGCTTTTCAACAATGCCGGCATGGGCGCGCCCGCGATCCCGATGGAAGACCTGACGTACGAGCAGTGGAAAGCGGTCGTCGACGTCAATCTGACCGGGCCTTTCCTGTGCACGCAACAGGCGATCCGGCTGATGAAGAACCAGAACCCGCGCGGCGGCCGGATCATCAACAACGGCTCGATCTCCGCGCATGCGCCGCGGCCGAACTCGGTGCCGTACACGGCGACCAAGCATGCGATCACAGGCCTGACGAAATCGACGTCCCTCGACGGGCGCAAGTACGACATCGCGTGCGGCCAGATCGACATCGGCAACGCTGCCACCGACATGGCGGCGCGCATGGCCAACGGCGTGCCGCAGGCCAACGGTCAGATCGCGCCCGAGCCGCTGATGGACGTAGCGCACGTGGCGAGCGCCGTGCTGTACATGGCCAGCTTGCCGATCGATGCGAACGTGCAGTTCATGACCGTGATGGCGACCAAGATGCCGTTCGTCGGCCGCGGCTGATCCGCGGCAGCCCCAGCGCTGCGGCGCGCGGCGCCGCAGCTTACCCGATCCGCGCGCTGTCCTCGATCAGCGCCACGTCCGCAGCCGCCATCTGCCGCAGCGCTCGATCGAGCGATCCGTGCAGGTCGATTGCGCGACACGCATCGTGCAGCACGACCGCGTCGAAGCCGAGCCGGCGCGCATCCAGCGCCGAATAGGCGACGCAGTAATCGGTCGCCAAGCCGGCCAGGAACACGCGGCGCAGGCCGCGCTCGCGCAGGTAGCCGGCGAGACCGGTCGGCGTGCGCCGGTCGTTCTCGTAGAACGCGGAATATGAATCGATCTGCGGCCGGAAGCCCTTGCGCAGGATCAGCTCGGCGCGACGCACATCGAGCTCTGGATGGAACGCCGCGCCCGCCGTGCCCTGCACGCAGTGATCCGGCCACAGCGTCTGCTCTCCGTAGTCGACGCGGATCGACGCGAACGGCTGCTGCCCGGCGTGGCTGCTGGCGAAGGAGCGATGGCCTGCGGGATGCCAGTCCTGCGTCAGCACCAGATGCTCGAACCGGGATGCGACGCGATTGATGGCCGGAACCACCTCGTCGCCGCCGGCGACCGCCAGCGCGCCGCCCGGGCAAAAATCGTTCTGCACGTCGACGATCAGCAGCACGTCGCTGTGCGGGTCGATTCTCATGGCGCCCTCTTCGGCCGCGGACGCTGTCAGCGCCCGCGGCGCAGTCAGATCAGGTCCTCGTAGCGGATGCCGGCGCGCCGGCAGATCCCCTCGAACACGAGCTGTCCGGTCGGCGTCGTCGACGCCTTCATCGCCTTGCGCTGCTGCGGGATGCGCTGCAGCACCGACTCGCGCACCGGCCAGTTCGGCCCCGGGATCGCCGCCGATGCCAGCTGCACCTCGCACGCGCGCTGCAGCGACCACATCAGGTAGTACGCTGACGGCACGTCGGGTCCCACGACCAGCAGGCCGTGGTTGCGCAGGATCAGCACCTCCTTGTCGCCGAAACTCGCGACCAGCCGCTGCTGCTCGTCGATGTCGGTCGTCACGCCCTCGAAGTCGTGATAGGCGATGCGGCCGTACATCTGCGCGCCGTAGAAGTTTTCGAAGCTCAGCCCCGCCTGCTTGCACGCGACCGCGACCCCTGCCGTCGTGTGGGTGTGGATCACGCAATGCGCGTCCGGGCGGGCGCGGTGGATCGCCGCATGGATCACGAACCCGGCCGGATTGATCGGATGCGGGCTGCCGTCGACCTTGTTGCCCTCCAGGTCGATCTTCACCAGGTTGGTCGCGGTGACCTCGCTGTAGTGCAGCCCGTACGGGTTGATCAGGAACAGCGGCTGCGGTCCGGGGACTCTGAGAGTGATGTGGTTGAAGATCATCTCGGTCCAGCCGAGATGATCGAAGAGCCGGTAGCAGGCAGCCAGCTGCAGCCGGGCCTGCCACTCCTCGACCGACACGTTGGCTGGCCGAGCCTTGATCACGCTGTCGTGCATGTCCATGTCGCGATCTCCGCAATCAGTTCGAGCGTTGCCGCCTTCCCGATTCTAGTGGACCGCCGAGCAGCGCGCCGCCGCGCGCGCCTGCCGCCGACCGCGCCCGCTGCGCACGAGGACCTTGCGGTCGCGGCGCCTGCGGCACTCGCTGCCCGTGCGGCGCCGGCCGCTGCGGGCGCCGAGCCGCGTCGGCTGCCGGCCCCGGCGCAGTCGCTGCCGCGGCTTCGGAGTAGCCCTGCACGGCCACCCGCTCGATTCGCCGCGCAATCAGCCGCTCGATACCCGCCAGCAGCTTGAGCTCCTCGCCGTCGACCAGCGACACCGCGGAGCCCTCGGCGCCGGCGCGCCCGGTCCGTCCGATCCGGTGCACGTAATCCTCCGGCACGTTCGGCAGCTCGTAATTCACGACCTGCGGCAGCTGATCGATGTCGATGCCGCGCGCCGCGATGTCGGTTGCCACCAGCACCGGGACGCTGCCGTCCTTGAACTGCGCGAGCGCACGGGTCCGCGCGTTCTGGCTCTTGTTGCCGTGGATCGCCGCGGCTGCGATGCCGTCGCGCTCGAGCTGCTCGGCCAAGCGGTTCGCGCCGTGCTTCGTGCGCGTGAACACCAGCACCTGCCGCCAATCGTGCTGCCGGATCAGATGCGCAAGCAGCGCGCGCTTTCGATCGCGCGCGACCACGTGCACGGTCTGGCGCACGAGCTCGGCGGGCGCATTGCGGCGCGCGACTTCCACCGATGCCGGCGAGCGCAGAAAGCGCTCGGCGAGGTCCCGGATCTCGTCGGGGAACGTCGCCGAGAACATCAGGCTCTGGCGCTCTCGCGGCAGCAGCGCCAGGATCTTGCGGATGTCGTGGATGAAGCCCATGTCGAGCATCCGATCGGCCTCGTCGAGCACGAGGATCTCGATCCCGCTCAGGTCGACCGTGCGCTGCGACACGTGATCGAGCAGGCGACCGGGCGTGGCGACCAGCAGGTCGATCCGCCCCCGCAGCGCCTGGATCTGGGGGTTGATGTTCACGCCGCCGAAGATCACCAGCGATCGCAGCGGCAGATGCTTGCCGTAAACGCGCACCGACTCCTCGACCTGCGCGGCAAGCTCGCGCGTGGGCGTCAGGATCAGGCAGCGCGGCCGCTTGTCGGACGGCGCGGGGCGCCGCTCGCCGAGCGCAAGCCGCTGCAGGATCGGCAGCACGAAACCGGCGGTCTTGCCGGTGCCGGTCTGCGCGGCGGCCCGCAGGTCGCGTCCCGTCAGCACCAGCGGGATCGCCTGGGCCTGCACCGGAGTGGGGGTTTCATAACCGGCGTCGGCAATTGCGCGAAGCAGGGGTTGCGCGAGCCCGAGGCTCGCGAAATCGTTCGTCGAAGACGTCAAGAAAAAAGCTCCAGCGACTGCCTGCGGCGCTCGCGCCGCACCAATCGAGGCTGGCTGCAATGGGGGTGTATCGGAGGATCGGTCGACGCGAGGTCGGCCAAGGTGCGCTGATTGGTTGCGCGCACTTCCAGCGTGATGCCCTATTCTACCCGTTGCGCCCGAATTACGCTGGCGATGCTTTGACTTGCGGTGCAGGCGCCACAAACGACGTCAGAAGGATCGCGCCGCCGCGGTGAAATCCGGGCGCGCAACGCTGCCCTATACTTGCCTGCATGACGGATATCGCCGCCCTGCGCAAGGAGTACACGCGCGCCGAGCTCGACGAGAGCAGCGTCGCATCGCTGCCGTACGAGCAGTTCCGCGGCTGGCTGAACGAAGCGATCCAGGGCGCGCTGCCCGAGCCGACGGCGATGGCGCTGGCGACGGTCGGACCTCGAGGACGCCCTTCGACCCGGATCGTGCTGCTCAAGGGCACCGACGAGCGCGGGCTGGTCTGGTACACGAACTACGAAAGCCGCAAGGGCCGCGAGCTCGCTGCCAACCCTCAGGCCGCGTTGCAGTTCCATTGGGTCGAGCTCGAGCGCGTCGTGCGGGTCGAGGGAGTCGTCGAGAAAGTCAGCGAAGCCGAATCCGACGCGTATTTCAACACCCGGCCGCTGGCCTCGCGGATCGGCGCCTGGGCATCCGAGCAGAGCCGACCGATGTCGCGCACGACGCTGATCGCGCGCGCCGCCGAATACGGGTTGAAGTTCGGGCTCAGCCCGCCGCGACCGCCGCACTGGGGCGGCTATCGGCTGCTGCCCGACTACTGGGAGTTCTGGCAGGGCCGCAAGTCGCGGCTGCACGACCGGATCGCGTATCGGCTGCAGGCCGACGGATCCTGGGTGCGCGAGCGGCTCGCGCCCTGACATTGCTGCAGCTGCGAATTGCGCCGCGCGGCGGGCCGGCTAGTGGAACTGCGCGTTCTCCGGCTCGGCGTCCTCGGGCATTTCCGCGTGGACGATTTCGCCCTTCTGGTTCGGATAGAGCGGTACGCCGCAGTCCTCGCAGTACTCGGGCTCCGACAGGTCCGGCCACAACCGAACCTCGGTCACGCCGGTCTCGCGCAGCACCTCCTTGATCCGCTCGAGCGGCGACGGCTCGTCGGCTTCGCTCTCGGCGCCAAGCAGCGGCCAGACCACGCCTTGCGCGACCTCGTCGCCCTCGCCGATCGCCAGTCCGATGCGATACTCGTCGACCCGCTCGTCGCCGAACGGGGCGATCGTCGCGTGGATCTCGTCCGCCTCGACCGACAGCGCGTGCACGAGGAAGTGGACTGCAGCCTTGATCGCATAAGGTCGCACGCGCCGATCCGATTCGCGCAGATTGATGTGGTACGCATCGGGCAGCAGGCACTCGAAGCCGCAACCCGGCAGCAGCGGCTCCAGGTTCGGGCGACCCTGGGAGATCCACTGCTCCAGGCACTGCACGCGCGATGCGTGCTCGTTCGATTCCACCTGCTGCCAGCGAAACAGCGGCGCGCCGAAAGGTGCGACGACCACGCCCAGCAGATAGCGCGAATCGGCAAGCATCTCGGCAGTCTCCGGCAGCGACTTGAGCTCGAGCCGCGGCGCCTGATTCGACAGCGCGCTCTGCCCGAGCCGGCGCGTCAGCCGGCGCAACTCGCCGAAATCGCGCGGCAACTGGTCGACGCTGTACAGGTACGGGACCATCCGGAAATGGACGTCACGAGCGAGCACGTGCGCTTGCCAGTGCGCCGACAGCGCATTGATCGACTCGGACGCGATCGGGCCCGAAGGAATCCGGAAGCGCGTCCACGCCACCAGCGGCGCGGCCACCAGCAGCGCCTCGAACGACTGGCCCGCATGCTCGAGTCGGACCGCTTCGGCTGCCGTCTCGACCGCCTCGATCAGCGCCCCGTAGGCCTCGGCATCGGTCTGGTGAAGACGGTCGAGCGCGTCGTAGATCGCCTGCGGATGACCGGAATCGAGCAGGCGCTCGATCCGATTCGACAGCTGGTTCTCCCAGTAGCGGTCCTCGACCCGGCTGCCCGAGTTCGCCAGACCGAGGCTGGCGGCCACGAGGCGTTCGGCATCGGGCGCCAGATGAGCCTTGCGGTCGCGCCCGGGGCGGGAATAGCGGCGTTCTTTCATGGACAAGAGGCTGACCTGACCGCGGAAGCAAAGTCGCAGTTTAGCGGAAACGGTTGCCATCGCCCGGTCGAGCAGGTAGCGTGCCGCCGATGATGGAAGCAGGGCGACAATGGCGCCGCTGGCTGGCGCTGGGCGCCAGCTTGATCGCTGCCGCATGCGGCGGCGGATCCGATTCGCCGGCCCCGGCACCCGCACCGGCTCAAGTGCCGGGCAGCGGCACCGCCGAGGTCAAGTGGGTCGCCGACTACATGCGCGACTGGTACCTGTGGTCGGAGCACATCGGGAATCCGGACCTGACGGCGCTCGAGACGGCTGAGCAGGCGCTGGAGGCGCTTCGGTACCGGCCGATCGACCGCTTCAGCTACGTCGATGCAAGCGATCGTTACTCGGCGTTCTTCGACG
>DATLGW010000089.1:0-1839 GCA_035540315.1 Burkholderiaceae bacterium
GGCTATGTCGGCCTGGTGTCCGGAGCATGCCTGGCCGAAGTCGGCAACGACGTGTTCTGCCTCGACGTCGACCCGCGCAAGATCGACGCGCTGCAGGCCGGAAAGATCCCGATCTACGAGCCGGGGCTCGAGGACCTGGTCAAGCGCAACGTCGCGGCTGGCCGGCTGCATTTCTCGACTGATGCCGAGCGCGCGACGCAGCACGGCACGATCTTGTTCATCGCAGTGGGCACGCCCCCGGGCGAGGACGGCTCGGCCGACCTGCACTATGTGATCGATGCCTCGCGCGACATCGGCCGGCGGATGACCGACTACAAGGTCGTCGTCGACAAGTCGACGGTCCCGGTGGGCACGGCCGACAAGGTGCGCGCGGCGATCGCGCAGGAGCTCGAGGTCCGCGGGGTCGACGTGCCGTACGCCGTCGTGTCGAACCCCGAGTTCCTGAAGGAGGGCGCCGCGATCGAGGACTTCATGCGTCCCGACCGCATCATCGTCGGCGCCGACGACGAGCAGGCGATCCTGCTGATGCGCGCGCTCTACGCGCCGTTCCAGCGCAACCACGACCGGCTGATCCTGATGGACGTGCGCTCGGCCGAGCTGACGAAATACGCGGCCAACGCGATGCTGGCGACGCGAATCTCGTTCATGAACGAGCTGGCGCTGCTGTCGGAGAAGGTCGGCGCCGACATCGAGCTCGTGCGCAAGGGGCTGGGGTCGGATCCGCGGATCGGCTACAGCTTCCTGTATCCAGGCGTCGGCTACGGCGGCTCGTGCCTGCCCAAGGACGTCAAGGCGCTGATGCACACCGCGCGCGAGGCCGGCCAGCCGCTGGGGCTGCTCGCCGCGGTCGAAGCCGCGAACGAGCGCCAGAAAGCCGTGCTGGTCGAAAAGATCACCCGCCGCTTCGGCCCCGACCTGACCGGGCGCCGGTTCGCGGTCTGGGGCCTGTCGTTCAAGCCGGAGACCGACGACATGCGCGATGCGCCGTCGCGCGTGCTGCTGCAGCAGCTCTACGAGCGCGGCGCGGTCGCTACGGCATTCGATCCGGTCGCCATTCCCGAGGCGAAGCGCGTGTTCGGCGACGCACAGTGGCTTTCGTACGCCGACTCGCCGATGGCCGCGCTCGACGGCGCCGATGCGCTCGTGATCGTCACCGAATGGAAGGTGTTCCGCAGCCCCGACTTCTTCGAGATCAAGAAGCGCCTGAAGGAGCCGGTCGTCTTCGACGGACGAAACGTGCTGCTGCCCGAGCTCGCGCGGGCGGCCGGTCTCGAATATCACGGGATCGGCCGCAAGTGAAGATCCTGGTTACCGGCGCGGCCGGCTTCATCGGGATGCACACGTCGCAGCGGCTGCTCGCCGACGGCTTCGACGTCGTCGGCGTCGACAACCTAAACGATTACTACGACCCGACGCTGAAGGAGGCACGGCTTCGGCGCCTGGTCGATCATCCGCGCTTTCGTTTCGTGAAGCTCGACGTCGCGGATCGGCAGCGGATGCCGGAGCTCTTCGCCCAGGAGCGCTTCGACCGCGTGATCCATCTCGCGGCCCAGGCCGGCGTGCGCTACTCGCTGAAGAACCCGCACGCATACGTCGACGCGAACCTGACCGGGTTCGTCAACATCCTCGAGGGCTGCCGGCATAACGGCGTGCAGCACCTCGTCTATGCATCGAGCTCGAGCGTGTACGGCGGCAACACGAAGATGCCGTTTTCCGAGCACGACAACATCGATCACCCGGTGAGCCTGTACGCGGCGACGAAAAAGGCGAACGAGCTGATGGCGCACACGTACAGCCATCTGTTCGGGCTGCCGACGACGGGGTTGCGGTTCTTCACCG
>DATLGW010000090.1:0-3438 GCA_035540315.1 Burkholderiaceae bacterium
CGCTTGGCCTGCCGCCGCAGCTGATCCGCCCGAACCCTTCCTCGCCCGCGATCCGAGCTCCGGAGCCGATCCATGGATGTCACCTCCCCCCTGTTCTGGTTCGCGCTGGGCCAGATCATCGTCGCCGATCTGCTGCTGGCGGGCGATAACGCGGTCGTGATCGCGCTGGCGGCGCGCTCGCTGCCGCCGGACAAGCAGAAGAAGGCGATCATGATCGGCGCGCTGGCGGCCGTGGCGATGCGGGTCGCGCTGACGGTCGTGGCCGCGCAGCTGCTGACGTTGCCGCTGCTCAAGCTGGTGGGGGCGGTGCTGCTGTTCTACATCGCGGTGTCGCTGGTCGTGCCGTCGAAAAACGGCGGCGCCGACGCGCACTCGGACAAGCCCGCCGCGAGCACGATGTTCCAGGCGGTGCGAACGATCCTGATCGCCGACGTGGTGATGAGCGTCGACAACGTGATCGCGGTTGCGGCGGCCGCGCGCGGCGACACGTTCCTGCTGATCCTGGGGCTGCTGATCTCGATTCCGCTGGTCGTCTACGGCAGCACGCTGCTGCTGCGACTGATCGAGCGGTTTCCGATCATCATCTGGGGCGGCGCGGCGCTGCTCGGGTTCGTCGCGGGCGAGCTGCTGGTCACCGACCCGTTCGTGCTCGACTGGATGCGCGAATTCAGCGAAAGCGTCGGCGTGGCTTCCGGCATCATCAAGGTGATCGCGGGACTTATCGGCGGGATCCTCGTGCTGCTGCTCGCGTCGGCGATGCTGCGGCGGCGGCAGCGGGGCACGGCCGCCGCCGGCTAGACAGCAGGGTCGCGTCAGAACGCGACCCTGCTGCCCACGTCCAAGCGAACGGCGGCGGCATCGCTGGGTGATTCCTGCCACGGGCGCTCGGGGAGCCCAGCGGTGGGCCGCGGCTCGCACGACTGTCGGCTGTGCCCGACGGCGCCGATCCGCCCGGCGGACCGGCGCCACCGTTCATGACGTAGTTCCTCGGACCGCAGCGCGGCCGGGACTAGATTGCGCGGCATGCCGGTTCTCGGTCTGCCCAACGTGTCGCCGCGCGCCGCGGTCGCCGCCAGCGAACGCGCGACCGTGTCGTTCGACTTCGGCGCCGCGACCGATCCGGGGCCGGCGCGGCCGCACAACGAGGATCGCTGGCAGCTCGATGCCGCCCGCGGCGTGTTCGTGCTCGCCGACGGAATGGGCGGGTTCAACGCGGGCGAAGTCGCCAGCGAGATCGCGGTGCGCACGACGGTGTCGATGTTCAACGAGCTGTGCGATCTGGGCTGGCCGGCCGACGAGGCGCTCACCCGCTCGATCGCCGCGGCGAACCGGAACATTCTCGAATTCGCGGCGACGCGGCCCGAGTGCCTCGGCATGGGGACGACCGCCGTCGCCGCGGCCGTCTGCGGCGCCGCGCTGCTGATCGCACATGCGGGCGACTCGCGCGCCTACCTGCTGCGCAACGGCCGGCTGCAGCGGCTGACCCGCGACCACTCGGTGCTGCAGCAGATGATCGATGCCGGCGGCAACGAGGCGTTGCTGCGCCGGCGCCGCGCGCCCGGGATCCTGACCCGTGCTCTGGGCGTGGAGCCGCAGGCCGACGCGGAGCTTCGCCGCCACGATTGGCGCGCCGGCGACGTGCTGCTGCTGTGTTCGGACGGGCTGACCGACGCGATCGACGACGCGGCGATCGCGGCCGTGCTGCTCGAGTCGCTTTCGGGCCTGCAGCGGGCCGCGGCCGCGCTGGTCGACGCGGCACTGGCCGGCGGCGCGATCGACAACGTGACGGTCCTGCTGGCAGGCCAACCGTGTCCGAGCACGCCCGAGCACTGACGCAGCCGGCGATGCAACAACGCCAGACAGCGACGGTCCGCAAGCTGGTCCTGAGCACCCAGGGTCGCGTGCTGCGCGAGATCCGCATCGAGCGGCCGCAGCTGACGATCGGCCGGCGTCCCTACAACGACATCGCGCTCGATCACCTGACGGTGTCGGGCGAGCACGCGGTGCTGCACAGCGGCGACGGCAGCACCGTGATCCACGACCTGCGCAGCCGCAACGGCACGCTGGTCAACGGCGAACCCGTGATGCAGCGCATGCTCGCCGACGGCGACGACATCGACATCGGCGTGTACCGGTTGCGCTACGTGCTGGCGCGTGTGACGGTCGAGCCCGAGGTGCTGCCGCCGGCAGTCGCGCAAACGGCGCTGCTGCGTCCGTTGAGCGGCGGCAGCCAGGCGCTGATCGCGCTCGAGCGGCCGATCACCAGCGTCGGCAGCTCGGGAGCGTCGGTCGCCGTGGTCGCGCGCCGGCGCAACGGCTACTTCATCACGCACCTGGAAGGGCTCAGCTATCCGCTGGTCAACGGCGAATCGATCGGGCTGGTCGCGCATCCGCTGGCCGACGGCGACCTGATCGAGCTCGCCGGAACGATCTACCAGTTTCATCTGACGCCGCGGTAGCGGAAAGAGATGCGCGGCTTCGAATCGTCGCGGACCAGCCGCTTCGTCGCCGGGCTGCTGCTGACGATCGCGGCGGTCGGCTACGAGCTGGGCGCATTCGGCGTGCCGCTGCTGGCCGCGCTCGATCGCTTCTTCTACGACAACCGGCAGCGCTTGCAGCTCGTGGTGCCCGACGACCGCATCGTGATCGTCGACATCGACGAGAGGAGCCTGGCCGAGCAGGGGCGCTGGCCCTGGTCGCGCAGCACGCTCGCGCAGCTCAATCGCAGGCTGCTCGACGAGGGCGGCGCGCGCGTGGTCGGCTACGACGTGGTGTTCGGCGAGCCGCAGCCCGACGACGATCGTTTCATCGAATCGATCCGCGACCGCAGCGTCGTGCTCGGCTACTACTTCTCGAGCGAGCTTGGCGGACTGCGCACCGGCAAGCTGCCGAGCGCGGTGCTGCCGGCCGACGTGCTGCCGTCGCTGGGGCTTTCGGTCACGAGCTGGGACGGCTACGGCGCCAACGGCGCGCTGCTGCAGCAGGCAGCAGCCGGCGCGGGCTTCTTCAATCCGATGATCGACCCCGACGGGGTGGTGCGGGCGTTGCCGCTGCTGGCCGAGTTCGACGGCGCGCTGTACGAGTCGCTGGCGGTCGCGGTGCTGCGCCGCTATCTGGACCGGGCGGCGCTGTCGCTGACGTCGAACGCGCTGGCGCTGGACGACGGCCGGCAGCGGATCCGGATACCGCTGTCGTACGGGCTGACTGCGCTGGTCCCGTATTACGGCCGAGGCGGCTCGGCCGCCGGACGCTTCCGCTACCTGTCGGCAACCGACGTGCTGCACGGTCGCGTCGACCCCGCATCGCTGGCAGGTCGCATCGTGCTGGTCGGCACGTCGGCGCAGGGACTGACCGACCGGCGCGCGACGCCGGTCAGCGAGGTGTTCCCGGGCGTGGAGATCCACGCGTCGCTGATCGCCGGCGCGCTCGACGCGAAGA
>DATLGW010000091.1:0-6545 GCA_035540315.1 Burkholderiaceae bacterium
GCCCGAAGAAGTCGGTCGCGCTCACGTACAGTTTCGCAGTGAACGGGCCGACGCCAACGCCGCCGTAGACCTCGAAGTTCGTGAAGCGCGGCCGCGCGGGCGCGAACCCCGAGTAGTAGGCGCCGGGGTAGTAGTACAGGATGCCGCCGACGTCGGCCGTCACGCCGGTCGCGATGTCGAACTTGTAGCCGCCGTAGAAGTCGGTTTCGAGCGACGCGCCGTTCGGGTATTGAATGCCCGACACGCTCGAGTTCCAGTTGCCCAGGTACGCGCCGCTCGGATGCGCCCAGTCGAAACCGCCCTGGAGCGCCGGCTGCCGGAACGACTGGCTGATGCCGCGGAACCGGTAGTCGGACACCAGCGCCACGTTCGCGGTCAGCGCGGGCGGCAATTGCGGCGCCGCAGCCTGCGCCGATGCGAACTGCGGCGCGATCACGGCCGCCGCGAGCGCGGCCGTCTTCAATGCGTGAACGATCGTCATCAGAGGCTCTCCGGAGGAGTCATCGGTGTTTTGTTGGTTTGCGGCAGCGCGAACTGCATTTCCCATGCCACCGCATGAAACTCCCGCAGGGCGCACCACGTTGGTTCGCCCAGCCGCAACGACGCATGCGGCGGCGCACTGGATCGGTGCGCCGCGGCGTGTTGCACCAAGCTGCGGCATCCGAGCATCCGTGCGGCCGATCCGCACGGCCGAACGACCGCGCGAGCGCGCGAAAACCTGCGTGCTAGACTCGATTCGCACTGGGAGCGCAACGCAAATGGTGGACAGGCAGGCCTTTCTGAACGACTTGCAGCGGCGCATCTCGGATCTGGTCCGCTCGAGCCCTGCGGCCGACCTCGAACGCAACCTGAAGGCGATGATGGGTCAGGCGTTCCAGCGGCTCGAGCTGGTCACGCGCGAGGAATTCGACGTCCAGGTCGAGCTGCTCGCCCGACTGCGCGCTCGGGTCGAAACGCTCGAAAAGCGGCTGGCCGCCCGCGATGCGGCCGCCGACGGCGGACCCGCGCCTGGCGGCGAACCCCCGCTCGGCTGACGCGCTCGCAGGTCCGAGCGGACCCGAACGGCGCCCGGTGTGGGTCGAGCCATGCCGCTGGCCGTCGTCCACAGCCGCGGCCTGGTCGGCATCGATGCGCCGGCCGTCTCGGTCGAGGTCCATCTGAGCCGGGGGCTGCCGGGTTTCTCGATCGTCGGCCTCCCCGACACCGAAGTGAAGGAAAGCCGCGACCGGGTCCGCTCCGCGCTGCTGCACAGCGGCTTCCAGTTCCCGAACCGGCGGATCACGGTGAACCTGGCGCCGGCCGACCTGCCGAAGGAATCGGGTCGCTTCGACCTGCCGATCGCGGTCGGAATCCTGGCGGCGAGCGCGCAGTTGCCACGCGGCGGCCTGGATGCCGTCGAGATGATGGGCGAGCTGTCGCTGTCGGGTCAGATGCGGCCGATCCGCGGCGCGCTGGTGATGGCGCTCGCGCTTTCGCGCTCGGCCCCCGCGCGGCGGCTGATCCTGCCGCGAGCCAGCGCCGCCGAAGCCGCCCCCGCCGGCTACGAGGGAACCCGGGGCGCCGATTCGCTGCGCGAGGTGTGGGCGCATCTGGCGCAGGGCCGCATGCTGGAGCCTCCGCCGGCGCCAGCGCCGGGCGCCGCGCCGGACGCAGCGGCAGGCCCGGGCCGCGGCGACGGTTGCGATCTGACGGACGTGATCGGCCAGCAGGTCGCGAAACGGGCGCTGGAGGTCGCGGCCGCGGGCGGTCACAGCGTGTTGTTCAGCGGCCCGCCCGGCACGGGCAAGAGCATGCTCGCGCATCGTCTGCCAGGGCTGCTGCCGCCGCTCGATGCGCAGGCGGCGCTGGAGGCCGCGGCAGTGCAATCGGCCGCGGGCGTGTTCGCTGCCGAACGCTGGGGCCAGCGCAGCTTCCGCGCTCCGCACCACACGGTGTCGGCGGTCGCGCTGGCCGGCGGCGCGAATCCGCCGAAGCCGGGCGAGGTCAGCCTCGCGCACCACGGCGTGCTGTTCCTCGACGAGCTGCCCGAGTTCCGGCGCGACGCGCTCGAGGCGTTGCGCGAACCGCTCGAGACCGGCCGCGTCACCGTGTCGCGCGCCGGACGCAGCGCCGATTTCCCGGCGCGCTTCCAGCTGGTTGCAGCGATGAACCCGTGCCCGTGCGGCTATCTGGGCAGCACCCGCATCGGCTGCCGCTGCGCGCCGGCCGCGATCGATCGCTACCGCGCGCGGATCTCGGGCCCGCTGCTGGACCGCATCGACATCTCGCTGCAGCTGCCCGAGCTGCGCGCGGAGGAACTGACGAACGCGCAGCGCGGCGAGGCGAGCGCGGCGGTCGCCGCGCGCGTGGCCGCGGCGCGGCAGCGCGCGCACGACCGGCAGGGCGTGATCAACGCGCTGTTGCCGGCCGCGCAGCTCGAGCGGCACTGCCCGCTGTCGCGCGACGCATCGGCGCGGCTGCGGCAGGCCAGCGAGCAGCTCGCGCTGTCGGCACGAGGTCATCACCGCACGCTGCGGCTGGCGCGCACGATCGCGGACCTGTACGGCACGCCTGCGATCGAGGCGGCGCATGTCACGGAAGCCCTGACGCTGCGGCGGGACTTGCGGTCGCGTCCGACTGCCGGTTGAAGTACGCTCCCCGGATCGTCGTGGAGCTCCGCTGATGCCCGATACCCCAGACCGCGCCCAAGCCGCCTCCGGCTCGAATGCCGTGCCGCCGTCGGTCGACGTGATCTCCGACATCGTCTGCCCGTGGTGCTTCATCGGCAAGCGCCGGCTCGAACAGGCGCTGGAGGACGTGCCGCTCGAGCGGCGCCCGGCGGTGCGCTGGTTGCCGTTCCAGCTCAATCCGGACCTTCCCGCGCAGGGCATGCCGCGGCATGCGTACCTCGCGGCCAAGTTCGGCAGCGCGCAGCAGGCGGCACAGATCTATCAGCGGGTGCGCGAGCAAGGCGCTTCGATCGGAATCGGATTCGAGTTCGACCGGATCGAGCGGCAGCCGAACACGGTCGATGCGCATCGGCTGATCGCATGGGCGCAGGCGCAAGCCGACGCGGGTCCGCTGGTGGAGGCGCTGTTCAATGCGTTCTTCATCGAGGGTCGCGATCTCGCCGATTCCGGCGAGCTCGCGGCGATTGCCGGCGAAGCGGGCTTCGATGCGACGGCCGCGGGTCGCTGGCTCGCGAGCGAACAGGCGCGCGAGCAGGTCCTGCGGATGGACCGGCGCGCGCGCGAGCTCGGCGTCACCGGCGTGCCGTTCTTCATCTTCAACGGCGCGGTCGCCGTTGCGGGCGCTCAGGAGCCGGCGATCCTGCGCGATGCAATGGTGCAATCGGGGCTGATCGGCGAGCCGACTTAGGGAGGTCCGGACCTTCCTTAGCCGCCGGCACCGCATTCGATCCCCGTGCTGGCGCGCGCTGCACCGGGCGCGCGCAGCAATCGGCGCCGCGCGCGGTGGCACGCGCCTTGCTCCAACGAGCCCCTGCATCGAGGGCGCGGCTTGACGGACCCGTGACGATTGGCGTCTACTTCATTCCGCTGCCGCTCCTCGAAACAAAAGACCGCCGGCGCCTCGCTTCGCTCGACCGCGTCCGCAGAGACGCTGCGAGCCGATCGGCTGCGGCGTCCATGGACCGTTCGACCTTCGCGCTTCAAGGAGCTGCACGATGTTTTCGACCTCTTGTTGGTACCGCCGTCTCGTCGCGACGTTCGGCGGCGCGCTGGCGATCGCCGCGATCGCGGCCACACCCGCCGTCGCACAGGAAAAAGTGCTGCGGGTCGGCATGACCGCCGCCGACATTCCGCGCACGCTCGGCCAGCCCGACCAAGGCTTCGAGGGCAACCGCTTCACCGGCATTCCCATGTACGACGCGCTGACGCACTGGGACCTGTCGAAGTCGGAAGAGCCCAGCGTGATCGTCCCCGGCCTCGCGACGTCGTGGGCGGTCGACGCGAACGACAAGACCAAGTGGGTCTTCAAGCTGCGCCCGGGCGTCAAGTTCCACGACGGGTCGGACTTCAACGCCGACGCCGTGGTGTGGAACGTGCGCAAGGTGCTCGACAAGGACGCGCCGCACTTCGACGCGAGCCAGGTCGGCGTGACGGTATCGCGGATGCCGACGCTGCGCTCGGCGCGCAAGATCGACAACCTGACCGTCGAGCTGACGACGTCGGAACCCGATTCGTTCCTGCCGCTGAACCTGACGAACCTGTTCATGGCGTCGCCGGCGCACTGGGACAAGAAGCTTGCGGCGGTGCCGGCCAGCGTCACCGATGCGGCCGAGCGCGCGAAGCAGGCGTGGGCGGCGTTCGCCGCCGACGCGTCGGGCAGCGGTCCGTTCAAGATGGCGCGGTTCGTGCCGCGCGAGCGGCTCGAGCTGGTAAAGAACGCGAGCTACTGGGATCCGAAGCGGGTGCCGAAGATCGACCGGGTCGTGCTGCTGCCGCTGCCCGAAGCGAATGCGCGCACCGCGGCGCTGCTGTCGAACCAGGTCGACTGGATCGAGGCGCCCGCCCCCGACGCGATCCCGCAGATCAAGAGCCGCGGCTACGTGATCTATTCGAATCCGCAACCGCACGTGTGGCCGTGGCAACTGTCGTTCGCCGAAGGCTCGCCGTGGCTCGACAAGCGCGTGCGCCAGGCGGCGAACCTGTGCATCAACCGCTCCGAGCTCAAGGAGTTCCTCGGCGGGCTGATGGGCGAGCCCAAGGGGACGGTGCCGCCGGGACATCCGTGGTGGGGCAATCCGAAGTTCGACATCAAGTACGCCCCGGCCGCTGCGAAGAAGCTGATGCAGGAAGCCGGCTGGTCGGCGTCGAAGCCGCTGCGGGTCAAGGTCCAGATCTCGGCATCGGGGTCGGGGCAGATGCAGCCGCTGCCGATGAACGAGTTCGTCCAGCAGAGCCTGAAGGAGTGCTTCTTCGACGTGACGTTCGACGTGGTCGAATGGAACACGCTGTTCACGAACTGGCGGCACGGCGCGAAGCATCCGAGCGCGAACGGCTCGAACGCGATCAACGTCAGCTTCGCGGCGATGGACCCGTTCTTCGCGATGGTGCGCTTCACCAGCACCAAGACGTTCCCGCCGGTGTCGAACAACTGGGGCTACTTCGGCAATGACGAGTTCGACAAGCTGATCGCCGATGCGCGCAACGCGTTCGACGACAAGGAACGCGACGCGGCGCTCGCGCGGCTGCATGCGCGAATCGTCGAGGAAGCGCCGTTCGTGTGGATCGCGCACGACGTCGGCCCGCGCGCGATGTCCAAGCGCGTGAAGAACGTCGTGCAGCCCAAGAGCTGGTTCATCGACATCGCGACGATGTCGCTCGACTGACGCACGCAGGCGCGGGCTGCCCGAACGGCGCCCGCGCCTGCCGACGCCAGGAGACTCTCCTCCGCCTCACCCGCTGCGCCGATGCTCGTCTACCTGCTGCGCCGCCTCGTCTACAGCGTGCCGATCATGCTCGGCGTCGCGCTGTTCTGCTTCCTGCTGGTCCACATCGCGCCGGGCGATCCGCTGGTGTCGGTGCTGCCGCCCGACGCGTCGATCGAGCTGCAGCGGCAGATGATGACGCTGTACGGTTTCGACCGGCCACTGGTCGAGCAGTTCCTGCGCTGGCTGTGGCGCGCGCTGCAAGGCGACCTCGGCACGTCGATCGCGACCAACCGGGCGGTCGCCGACGAGGTGATCCGCGCGGTCGGCAATACGCTGCGGCTGGCGGCAGTCGCGACGCTGATCGGATTCTTCTTCGGCTGCCTGTTCGGCTTCGTCGCCGGTTATTTCCGCGACTCGTGGCTCGACAAGGCGGCATCGACGACCGCGGTGCTCGGCGTCAGCGTGCCGCACTACTGGCTCGGCATGGTGCTGGTGATCGTGTTCTCGGTGCAGCTCGGCTGGTTGCCTGCCACCGGCGCCGGCCCCGGCGGCTCGGGCGAATGGGCCTGGGACTGGGCGCACGTGCAGCACCTGATCCTGCCCGCGGTCACGATGTCGGTGATCCCGATGGGAATCGTCGCGCGCACCGTGCGCGCGCTGGTGGCCGAGATCCTCGCGCAGGAGTTCATCGTCGGGCTGAAGGCGAAGGGCCTGACCGACGTCGGCGTGTTCCTGCACGTGGTCAAGAACGCTGCGCCGACCGCGCTGGCGGTGATGGGGCTGCAGCTGGGCTATCTGCTGGGCGGCTCGATCCTGATCGAGACGGTCTTCTCGTGGCCGGGCACCGGGTTCCTGCTGAACTCGGCGATCTTCCAGCGCGACCTGCCGCTGCTGCAGGGAACGATCCTGGTGCTCGCGCTGTTCTTCGTGCTGCTGAACCTGCTGGTCGACGCGACGCAGACCGCGCTCGACCCGCGGATCCAACGCGCATGATCGCGAACGCACGCTCGCTGCCGGCCGCCGCGTTCGAGCGCTCGCCCGGCTATTGGACCAGCGTCTCCCGGCGCTTCGCGCGCGACCCGGTCGCGATGTTCGCGCTGCTGATCGTGCTGGCGCTGGTCGCGATGGCGATCGCCGCGCCGTGGCTCGCGCCGGCCGACCCGTATCACGG
>DATLGW010000092.1:0-7496 GCA_035540315.1 Burkholderiaceae bacterium
CCTTGGACGAGCCGGCGCCCTCGAGGATCGTGGTCGTCTCCTTGGCGACCTTGACCCTCTTGGCGCGGCCGAGGTCCTTCATCTCGGTCTCGGTCGCCGCGCCGACGCGGATCACCGCGACGCCGCCGGCCAGCTTCGCGACGCGCTCCTGCAGCTTCTCGCGGTCGTAATCGCTGGTGGCTTCCTCGATCTGCTGGCGGATCGCCTTGACCCGGGCCTCGATGTTCTTCGTGTCGCCGGCGCCGTCGATGATCGTGGTGTTCTCCTTCGCGACCTCGACCCGCTTGGCGCGGCCCAGATCCTGCAGCGTCGCCTTCTCGAGCGTCATGCCGGTCTCTTCGGCGATCACCACGCCGCCGGTCAGGATCGCCATGTCCTCGAGCATCGCCTTGCGACGATCGCCGAAGCCCGGTGCCTTGACCGCGACGGTCTTCAGGATGCCGCGGATGTTGTTGACGACCAGCGTCGCGAGCGCTTCGCCTTCGACTTCCTCGGCCACGATCAGCAGCGGCTTGCCGGACTTGGCGACCTGCTCGAGCACCGGCAGCAGGTCACGGATGTTCGAGATCTTCTTGTCGTGCAGCAGCACGAACGGATCCTCGAGCACCGCGATCTGCTTGTCGGGGTTGTTGATGAAGTACGGCGACAGGTAGCCGCGGTCGAACTGCATGCCCTCGACGACGTCGAGCTCGTTCTGCAGCGACTTGCCGTCCTCGACGGTGATCACGCCTTCCTTGCCGACCTTCTCCATCGCCTCGGCGATGATCTTGCCGATCTCTTCGTCGGCATTCGCCGAGATCGCGCCGACCTGGGCGATCTCCTTGGTCGTCGTGCACGGCTTGCTGATCTTCTTCAGCTCCTCGACCAGCGCGTTGACCGCCTTGTCCACGCCGCGCTTGAGGTCCATCGGGTTCATGCCGGCGGCGACGTACTTCATGCCTTCGCGCACGATCGCCTGCGCGAGCACCGTCGCGGTCGTCGTGCCGTCACCGGCGTTGTCCGAGGTCTTGGACGCGACTTCCTTGACCATCTGCGCGCCCATGTTCTGGAACTTGTCCTTCAGCTCGATTTCCTTGGCGACCGACACGCCGTCCTTGGTGACGGTCGGGGCGCCGAAGCTGCGCTCGAGCACGACGTTGCGGCCCTTCGGGCCCAGCGTCACGCGCACCGCGTTCGCCAGGATGTTCACGCCCTCGACCAGCTTGTGCCGGGCGTCGTCGCTGAAATGAATCTGCTTTGCTGCCATGGTTCGTTGACTCCAGTAGGTACTTGATCGCCGCGTCGCTTACTGGACCACGGCCATGATGTCTTCTTCGCGCATGACCAGCAGCTCTTCGCCTTCGACCTTGACGGTCTGGCCGCTGTACTTGCCGAACAGCACCTTGTCGCCGACCTTGACCGACAGCGGGTGCAGCCGTCCGTCGTCGCCGACCTTGCCGTCGCCGATCGCGAGGACTTCACCCTGATCAGGCTTCTCGGCCGCGTTATCGGGAATGACGATTCCAGAAGCGGTCTTGCGCTCCTGGTCGAGGCGCTTGATGATCACGCGATCGTGAAGCGGCTTGAGTTTCATCGGTACGTTCTCCTAACCAATTGATACCCTTGGGTTTTTCGGCTGGCCCCAGAAGGGGCCGGCGCCGGGACCGTCGTGGCGGCGCTGTGCTAGCATCCGCATCGACCTGAGCGCGTCGTGTTAGCACTCACCGCCGGCGAGTGCTAATAATAGGGGTGTCAGCAGGCTTTTTCAAGCCCGACTCAGTGGCCCTTGATGACGGGCACGCTGACGGTAAGTATACTTACCGTTCACCCTCCCACGAAAATGCGCCTGAAGCCCAGCCCGTTGAAGACCCAGGCGCCCGTACTGACCGCCGGCGGCGATGTCGCCGGCGCGGCGACGCCGTGACGGCACCGGACTTGCCGCTCGCGTCGATGCCGGGCCACCTGATTCGGCGCGTGCACCAGCAAGCGGTCGCGGCGTTCTCGGCGCGCACCGCCGGCTGCGGCCTGACGCCGGTGCAGTACGCGGCGCTGCGCGCGATCCGCGAGCGCCCGGGCGTCGACCAGGTCGGCGTCGGTCGCGCGATCGCTTACGACAAGGCGACCGTCGGCGAGGTGCTGGATCGGCTGCAGGCGAAAGAGCTGATCGTTCGGATCGTGGACCCCCGCGACCGGCGCGCGCGCCGCTTGCAGCTGACCGCTGCCGGCGAGGCGCTGCTCAAGCGGATCGAGCCCGCGGTGCGGCAGGCGCAGGCCGACCTGCTCGAGCCGCTCGATGCGGCCGAAGCCGAGCAGCTGCTTGCGCTGCTCGCGCGGATCGCTGCGCGTTCGCCCGACGAATGAATCCGCGCCTGCAGCGAAAGGCGCTTTTCGCGGCGTTCGTGCTGATCGCGATCTGGGGCGCGAACTTCTCGGTGCAGAAGTTCGTGTTCGACGCGATCACGCCCGCCGGCTTCCTGTTCGCGCGCTACCTGATCATGCCGGTGTGCGCGATTGCGCTGCTGGTGCGCTACTACGGCAGCCGATGGCCGGCGGTGCCGCGCGAGGACGTGTGGGCGCTGGCCAAGATCGGACTCGCCGGGCACTTCCTGCACGTGGGGATGGTCAGCTACGGAATTCACTGGTCGACCGCGTTCTCCAGCTCGCTGATCCTCGCGTGCGGCCCGATCTTCACGCTGCTGATCCTGCGCTGGCTCGGCGTGGAGCGGCTGACGCGGCCGCAGGTGATGGGGGTCGCGGTCGCCTGCACCGGGGTGCTGCTGTTCCTGTCGGACAAGCTGCTGCACGCGCGCTGGCAGGCCAGCGGCGGCGATCTGATGCTGCTGGTCGCGTCGAGCTTCTTCTCGTATTACACGGTCGCTGCGAAGCCGCTGATCGAGCGCCACGGCGGCATGGTCGTGATGGCGTACGGAACGCTGCTGGGCGCGCCGCTGCTGGTGCTGGCGGCCGCGCCGATCGGGCTGCAAATCGACTGGCTCGCGGTGCCGGCGGCAGTGTGGGCCGGCGTGCTGTGGGCGGTGATCGTGTCCGCGTTCATCGGCTGGATGGCCTGGGGCTGGATCAATGCGGTGCGCGGCGTCGCGCGCAGCGCGCCGCTGATGTACCTGATGCCGCCGGTGGCCGGCTTCGTGTCGTGGCTGCTCGGCGGCGAGCAGTTCACCGCCGCCAAGCTGATGGGAGCGGCGGTGACGCTGGCCGGCGTTGCGCTCGCGCAGTTCGGCCGCGGGCTGGAGCCCCGCAAGGATCAGTCGGTCGCGACCGTGTAGTTCAGGATCAGCCGGCCGCCGTCCGGATAGATCGTCTGGCCGGTGATGTACGACGAGTCGTCGCAGCAGAGAAAAACCGCGACCTTCGCGACCTCGTCGGGCTCGCCCAGCCGCAGCATCGGCGTGCGCGACATGATCTTGCGCCGCGATTCCTCGGAACCGAGCACCGCCTTGCGCGCCAGCTCGGTCGCGATCGTTCCCGGTCCGATCGCATTGACCCGGATCGAATGCGGCGCCAGCGCGACCGCCATCACGCGCGTCAGCTGATTGACCCCGCCTTTCGAGACCGCGTACGGGATCTGGTTCGGGATCGCCAGCAGCGCATTGACGCTCGACATGTTGACGATCGCGCCGCCGCGCTTGGCCGCGACCAGATGCCGCGCGACCGCCTGACCGAACAGGAAGTACGACTTCAGGTTCACCGCCAGCACCCGGTCGAAGTCCGATTCGTTCAGGTCGAGGAAATCGGCCGCATGCGTGATGCCGGCGTTGTTGATCAGGATATCGACGTCCCCGAAGCGGTCGATCGCCGCGCGCAGCGCAGCCTGCACCGTGTCGCCTCGCGTGACGTCGCCGCGGACGAACTCGGCGCGTTCGGCACCGATTGCCTGCGCCGCGGCGCGACCGCCGGAGTCGTCCTGATCGACCAGCACGACGCGCGCGCCCTCGTCGACGAAGCGGCGCGCGCAGGCGAGCCCGATTCCCTGCGCCGCGCCGGTGACGATCGCGGTCTTTCCGGAAAGCTTCATCTGCTTGTCTCCTTGCGGTTGCGGATTGTGCTGACGTCTGCGCGATTATCCCGCGTGGGATAATCGCGCGCATGATTCGGCTGCTGGTCGCGTTGCTGCTGTGGGTTGGCGCTGCCCATCCGGCGCTCGCGCAGCGGATGCCGGCGCCGCTCGTGCAGGCGCTGCAGGCGGCCGGTGTGACCGACGAGCAGTTCGGGCTGGTCGTGATGCCGGTGTCCGGCGGCGCAGCGCTCGCCGAGCACAATGCGCGCCAACCGCTGAACCCGGCTTCGGCGATGAAGCTGGTGACGACCTATGCGGCGCTCGGGCTGCTGGGTGCCGACTATCGCTGGCGCACCCGGGTCTGGGCCCGCGGCATCGTCGAGGACGGCGTGCTCGCGGGCCACCTGGTCATCGAAGGCGGCGGCGATCCGAAGTTCGTGATCGAGGACCTGACCGAGCTGATCGCCCGGCTGCGCGCGCGCGGACTGCGCGAGATCCGGGGCGACCTGATCGTCGACGACGCGCTGTACGACGTCGGCGACGACAGCGTCGAGGCCTTCGACGACGGGCGCTCGCAGCCGTACAACGTGCGGCCGCACGCCGCGCTGATGAACTTCAAGTCCACCCGCGTGGTCGCGCGCAGCGACGGCAAGACGGTCGACATCGAGCTCGATCCGCCGCTTGCGGACGTGCGCGTGCTCAATGCCGTCCGCGCCACGCGCGGCGCCTGCCGGGCCGGCGCTGCGGTGCTCGCCGTCAGCGATGCCGGCTCGCCGGCGCGTCCGGCGATTCGCGTGGCCGGTGCGCTGCCCAGCGGCTGCGCCGAGGCGTCGACTTATGCGTCGGTGCTCACGCATCCGCAGTTCATCCATTCGTTCTTCAAGGCCGCATGGCAGCGCGCCGGCGGCAGCTGGGACGGCGCGACCCGGATCGAGCGCGGCGGCGCCGGCGGCGAGCTGCTCGACGAATGGATCTCGCCGCGGCCGCTGTCGGAGATCGTGCGCGACGTCAACAAGTTCAGCAACAACGTGATGGCGCGCCAGCTGATGCTGCAGCTGGCCGCCGAGCGCGGCGCGCGACCTGCGACCCCCGCCGGCGCGCGCGCGATCGTGCAGGGATGGCTGCGCGCGCAGGGCCTGCGCTTTCCGGAGCTGGTCGTCGACAACGGCTCGGGGCTGTCGCGCGACGAGCGGATCGCGCCGGCGAGCCTCGCGACGCTGCTTGCGCACGCGGCCTCGAGCCCGCACCGGCAGGCGTTCGTCGATTCGTTGCCCACTGCCGGCGTCGACGGCACGATGCGCTACCGGCTGGTCTCCGATCCGGTGGCCGGCAACGCGTGGATCAAGACCGGAAGCCTCGCCGACGTGCGCAGCATCGCCGGGTACGTGCAGGCCGCGAGCGGCCGCGTCTATGCGATCGTGCTGCTGGTGAACTCGCCGCGCGCGAATGCGACGGCGCCCGCGCAGGATGCGCTGTTGCGCTGGGTGTACGCGAACGGCTGACGGCGGTCCACCGGCCGCCGTGGCCCCTTCCAGGTCGTGCGGGCCCTTCCTAAAGGCCCAGCTGCGACCAGATCGCGTCCACCCGCTCGCGCACCTGCGGATCCATCCGGATCGGCTGGCCCCAGTCGCGCGCGGTTTCGCCGGGCCATTTCGACGTCGCGTCGATTGCCATCTTCGATCCCAGTCCCGAGACCGGCGACGCGAAGTCGAGATAGTCGATCGGCGTGTTCTCGACGATCGTCGCGTCGCGCGCCGGATCCACGCGGGTGGTCAGCGCCCACACGACTTCCTTCCAGTCGCGCACGTCGACGTCTGCGTCGGTGACCACGATCAGCTTCGTGTACATGAACTGGCGCAGGAAGCTCCAGATGCCGAACATCACGCGCTTCGCATGCCCCGGGTACTGCTTTCGCATCGACACCACCGCGATCCGATACGAGCAGCCCTCGGGCGGCAGGTAGAAATCGACGATCTCGGGAAATTGCCGCTGCAGGATCGGCACGAACACTTCGTTCAGCGCCACGCCGAGCACCGCCGGCTCGTCGGGCGGCTTGCCGGTATACGTCGAGTGATAGATCGGGTCGCGACGCATCGTGATCCGGTCGATCGTGAACACCGGAAACCACTCCTGCTCGTTGTAGTAGCCGGTGTGATCGCCGAAAGGGCCTTCGAGCGCCATCTGCCAGCCGGTGCGCGCCTGCGGCGGCGGCTCTGCGCGCCAGCCGGCGCGTTGCGCGTTGTGCCGCGTCGCGCTGCCGTCCGGATCGGGTCGGATCGAGCCCTCGAGCACGATCTCGGCGCTGGCCGGCACCTGCAACTCGCTGCCGACGCAGCGCGCGAGCTCGGTGCGCGAACCGCGCAGCAGTCCGGCGAACTGGTACTCCGACAGCGAGTCCGGAACCGGCGTGACCGCGCCCAGGATCGTCGCCGGATCGGCGCCGAGCGCGACTGCGATCGGGAACGGCTCGCCGGGATGCGCAGCGCAATGATCGCGGAAATCGAGCGCGCCGCCGCGGTGCGCGAACCAGCGCATGATCGTGCGGTCGCGATCGATGACCTGCTGCCGGTAGATTCCCAGGTTCTGCCGCCGCCTGTTCGGTCCGCGAGTGATCACCAGGCCCCAGGTGATCAGCGGCCCGATATCGCCGGGCCAGCAGGTCTGGATCGGGAATCGCGACAGATCGACGTCGGACGATTCGATCACCACCTGCTGGCATGCTGCCGAGCCGACCTGCCGCGGCGCCATGTTCAGCACCTGTCGCAGCATCGGCAGCTTCTCCCACGCGTCGCGCAACCCGCGCGGCGGATCGGGCTCCTTCAGATACGCGAGCAGCTTGCCGACTTCGCGCAGCGCTGCGGTCGACTCCTCGCCCATGCCGAGCGCAACGCGCTGCGGCGTGCCGAACAGGTTCGCGAGCACCGGCACGTCCCAGCGCTGCGCGCCGTCGGCCGGCTGCTCGAACAGCAGCGCCGGTCCCGCCTGGCGCAGCACGCGATCGCAGATCTCGGTCATTTCCAGTCGCGGCGACACCGGATGCGAGATCCGGCGCAGCTCGCCGCGCTGCTCGAGCTGCCGGATGAAGTCGCGAAGGTCGGAGTAACGCATCCGCTGCAGAGTGGGCAGGGCGATGCTGCAGTGCAGCCGGCAAGGATTCGACCCGGAATTCTCGCACGCGGCAGAGGGTTGCCGGTTCGCGCGGGGCTGCTAGAATCGGTCGCGACGACGGCGTCGCCCCGTTTCGTATTGCGGGATGTGATCGAGTTCGCTTCCACTGAACGCCGACGTTCTTTAGCCTAAGCCCGCCAGCATCATCGGCGGCACAGCGCGCGGCAGCGCAACGGCGTGCCGCTGCAGACATAAGAACAAGGGCAGCCGATGCTGCCCACCGGAAGCGACAGATTCGCTGCTGACGCGCGAGCCACGGCCCGCGTCGTCGCGAGAGGAGCTCGGATGCACAAGCAGCGCTGGATCGACTGCACGTTCGCAGCGATGGTGAAGC
>DATLGW010000093.1:0-3335 GCA_035540315.1 Burkholderiaceae bacterium
GCGGCGAGCGCCGCTCGCCGGCGACAGCCGGGCATTATCGGCACGGCCGCGCCGGCCGTGAACAACGTCGCAGGCGCAGGCGCAACGGCATGGCAGGCTTCGGGGTCGTTTGCCAAGGCATTGCGGGGATTGTGTAGGCTACGAGGGGAAACCCGTAGTGCCGGTGTAGAATTCGACCCCTTCGCCAGTTCGGCCGCCCGATAACGAGAATCGACTTTCGACGGAGGATCCATGAATCATCCCTATGCGAGCGATGCGGTGGCGGCGGGGAGCTCGATTTCTGCGCCGGCGTTCGTGAAGAACCGGGCGCTGATCCAATGGGTCGAATCGATCGCCGCGCTGACACGCCCGGACCGGATCGTCTGGGCCGACGGCTCGCAGCAGGAATACGATCGCCTGTGCGCCGAGATGGTCGCCGCCGGAACGCTGCTGCCGCTGAATCCGGCGAAGCGGCCGAACTCGTACCTGGCGCGGTCGCATCCGTCGGACGTCGCCCGGGTCGAGGACCGGACGTTCATCTGCTCGCGCCGGCGCGAGGATGCCGGGCCGACGAACAACTGGATCGAGCCGGCCGAGATGCGCGGCACGCTGCAGCGGCTGTTCGACGGCTGCATGCGCGGGCGCACGATGTACGTGGTGCCGTTCTCGATGGGTCCGATCGGCTCGCACATTTCGCACATCGGCGTCGAGGTCACCGACAGCCCGTACGTGGTCGTCAGCATGCGGATCATGACCCGGATGGGTCGCGCGGTCTACGACGCGCTCGGCAAGGACGGCGCGTTCGTGCCGTGCGTGCATTCGGTGGGAATGCCGCTGCACGACGGCGAGCAGGACGTCAGCTGGCCGTGCAACGACACCAAGTACATCGTTCACTTCCCGGAGACCCGCGAGATCTGGTCGTACGGATCCGGCTACGGCGGCAACGCGTTGCTGGGCAAGAAGTGCTTTGCGCTGCGGATCGCGTCGTACATGGGCCGGCGCGACCTGCTCGACGGCGGGCCGGGGTGGCTCGCCGAGCACATGCTGATCCTGGCGGTCACGCCGCCGCAGGGCCGCACGTACCACGTCGCCGCCGCGTTCCCGTCGGCGTGCGGCAAGACGAACTTCGCGATGCTGATACCGCCCGCGGGCTTCGAGGGCTGGCGCGTGCGCACGATCGGCGACGACATCGCGTGGATCAAGCCGAACGCGGACGGCCGGCTCTATGCGATCAACCCCGAGGCCGGATTCTTCGGCGTGGCGCCCGGTACCAGCAGCAAGACCAATCCGAACTGCCTGCGTACGCTGAGCGAGAACGTGATCTTCACGAACGTCGCGCTGACCGACGACGGCGACGTCTGGTGGGAAGGCCTGGGGCCGGCGCCGGCGCACCTGATCGATTGGCAGGGCCGCGACTGGACGCCGGAGATCGCGAGGGCCAATCCGGTCGGCGGCAAGCCGCGGCCGGCCGCGCATCCGAATGCCCGCTTCACCGTCGCGATCGAGCAGTGCCCGTCGATCGATCCGAACTGGGACAGCGTCGACGGCGTGCCGATCGACGCGTTCATCTTCGGCGGCCGGCGCTCGAGCACGGTGCCGCTGGTGACCGAGGCGCGCAACTGGGAAGAAGGCGTGTACCACGCCGCGACGATGGGATCCGAGACGACTGCGGCGGCGACCGGCGCGCAGGGCGTCGTGCGGCGCGACCCGTTCGCGATGCTGCCGTTCTGCGGCTACAACATGGCCGAGTACTTCAGGCACTGGCTCGAGCTCGGCAGCCGGCTGCAGGCGGCCGGCGCGACGCTGCCGCGGATCTTCTCGGTCAACTGGTTCCGGACCGGCGACGACGGCAAGTTCGTGTGGCCCGGTTTCGGCGAGAACATGCGGGTGCTGGCGTGGATGCTCGAGCGCGTCGACGGCGCCGCCGGCGGGCGCGAGCATGCGATGGGCGTGACGCCGCGCTACGACGACCTGCACTGGCAGGGGCTCGATTTCTCGCGCGAGGCGTTCGACCGGATCACCACGGTCGATCCGACCGAATGGCGCGAGGAGCTCAGGCAGCACGATTCGCTGTTCGCGCAGCTCGCGCAGGGCCTGCCGCCCGAGCTGCCGCGGCTGCGCGACGAGATCGAGCAGCGGTTGTAGCGCAGCAGCTTTTCGGTCGCGGCGCACTGACTGCGAACTGGCATGCTGAAGTACGACGCTCAGGCGCTGCAGCGGCTCGAGCGGATGTACAACACGCCGCAGATCCGCGAGCAGCGGCGGCGGCTGCGCGCGATCGTCGCGGCCCGTCCGGGCGAGCGCGGGTTGGACATCGGTTGCGGCGCGGGCCACCTGAGCGTGGAGCTTGCCGCCGAGGTCGGCACGGCGGGACGAATCGTCGCGGTCGACAGCAGCGCGGACTCGGTCGGCGTTTGTCGTGAGCGAGTCGAGCGCGAGGGTTGCGCAGCGCAAGTCGAGGTTCGGCAGGTCGATGCGACGACGCTCGACGGCGCTGGCGATTCGTTCGATTTCGCGGTCGCCGCTCAGGTCTACAGCTATGTGCCGGACGTCGCGCGCGCGGTGCGCCAGGCCGCGCAGGCGCTGCGGCCGGGCGGTCGGCTGATCGTCCTCGACACCGATTGGGACATGTGCGTCTGGCGTTCCAGCGAGCCGCAGCTGTCGCGCCGGATGGCGGCCGCGCGCGGTGCGGTGCAGTTCGCGCATGCGCATCTGCCGCGCGAGCTGCCGCGGCTGCTCGCCGACGCTGGATTGCGGCTGGACGACGCGCAGGTGATCGCGATCGTGGAAACGACCTACGATCCCGAGTCGTTCGGCGCCAACATCATCGACGGCACCTGCGATGCCGCGCGCGAAGCGGGGATCGCGCCGGGCGAGATCGACGCGTGGGCACAGGACCTGCGCGCGCGGCGCGATTCCGGCGAATGGTTCTTCTGCCTGAACCGGTTCGTGTTCACCGCGCGGCGGCGGCTCGACGAGCGCTGACTGCGGCGTGCGCCCGCTCAGCCGGAGACCGCGCGCGCCTGCGCGGCCGGCGCCGCGCGCCGCGCGATCCGACCGACGTTGAGCGCGCTGGCGATCAGCAGCGCCTGGAACGCGGCAATGCCGATCCACACGGCGGCGGGACGCCCGGCGTCGAGCATCATGCCGAACGCGAGCGGCGCCAGCGCCATGCCCGCGTCGAGTCCGGAGTAGACGAAGCCGTAGACGCGGCCGGTTGCGCCGGCCGGCGTCGCGCGCTTGACGAGCAGGTCGCGCGACGGACCCGCGATGCCGGCGCCGAAGCCGATGCCGGCGAACAATGCCGGCACCGCCCACGCCGGCCACGCGGCCAGCCCCAGCGCGAGCGCCAGCGC
>DATLGW010000094.1:0-4396 GCA_035540315.1 Burkholderiaceae bacterium
GCGCCTCCGGCTGCCGAGCGCCGTTTTGAGCGGTCTGCGGCATCGTCACCGTACCGAGCTCCGATGCGATCTTCGCGATCACGATCTCGGTGTAGTTCTGGCGATGCCCTTGGCGCTTCTGGTAATGCTTGCGCCGGCGCATCTTGAAGATGCACACCTTGTCGTGACGCCCGTGGGAGACCACCGTTGCCGAGACCGTCGCGCCCGACACCAGCGGCCCGCCGACCTTCAACTGGTCGCCCGCGCCGACCGCCAGCACCTGGTCGATCGTGATCTCGGCTCCGACGTCCGCAGGTATCTGTTCTACCTTGATCTTGTCGCCGGCAGCGACCTTGTACTGCTTGCCGCCGGTTTTTATGACCGCGTACATGGAAAGCCCTCTAGCGAAGAACCGTAGATTGTAGCTTTTCCCCTTATTTCGGGTCAAGTTCAGAGAGATCCGCCCGATGGTCCGCAGTGGCCGCGTCATATAATGCCGGACCACTCCCTCCCTTCGATGAACCCAAGCAGCGCGTTTCCGTCGATCGCCGGCGATCTGGCACGAGTCGACCGGACCATCCGGCAGCGGCTGGCGTCGGACGTGGCGCTGGTCAACTCGGTGGCGGACTACATCATCGGCGCGGGCGGCAAGCGGCTGCGCCCGGTGCTGCTGCTGCTGTTCGCGCGCGCGCTGGGCTACGGCGAACGCGACGTCGAGCAGCGTGCGCATCACTGCCTGCTCGCGGCAGTCGTCGAATTCATCCACACTGCGACGCTGCTGCACGACGACGTGGTCGACGAGTCCCAGCTGCGCCGCGGGCTGGCCACCGCGAACGCGACGTTCGGCAACGCCGCGTCGGTCCTGGTGGGGGACTACCTGTACTCGCGCGCGTTCCAGATGATGGTCGACGTCGACCAGATGCGCGTGATGCAGATCCTCGCCGATGCGACGAACGTGATCGCCGAGGGCGAGGTGATGCAGCTGATGAACGTGCACGACCCCGACGTGGACGAGGAACGCTACCTGCAGGTGATCCGCTATAAGACAGCGAAGCTGTTCGAGGCGTCGGCGCAGCTCGGCGCGGTCATCTGCGGCGCCGACCCGAAGACCGAAGAGGCTGCTGCCGAGTACGGCCGCCGGCTCGGCACCGCATTCCAGCTGGTCGACGACCTGCTCGATTATGCCGGTGTCACCGAGGACATCGGCAAGAACGTCGGCGACGACCTGCGCGAAGGCAAGCCGACGCTGCCGCTGATCCATGTGATGACCACCGGAACGGCCGAGGAGCGCGACCTGGTCCGCAGCGCGATCGAGCAAGGCCACACCACGCAGTTCGACCGGATCATGGACGCGGTGCGGCGCACCGGCGCGCTCGAATACACGCGCCAGAAGGCGCTCGACGAAGCGGCGGTCGCGCGGGCGATGGCCGAACGCCTCCCCGCTTCCGAGCATCGCGACGCTTTGGTATACTTGACGGCTTACTCGACGGCGCGCGACCGGTAGCGAACGGGACCTGCGCCAAAGCGGGAACGGGGTGTAGCTTAGCCTGGTAGAGCGCTACGTTCGGGACGTAGAGGCCGGAGGTTCGAATCCTCTCACCCCGACCAGTCAATTTCGACGGCGGCCACTGACGTGGCCGTTTTCGTTCCACGCGCTACCGCTTGCGCTCGGGCACCGTCCACAGATACACACGCCGGCCCAGCACCTCGAGCTCCTTGTCCGGCTGCCAGTCGCCCATGTCGAATGCGTGCGACACGATCCGCGTGCCCGGCTTGAGCTGCAGCAGCGTCGGGCGCAGCTTCAGGTTCAGCGACGACAGCAGGTAGAGCGAGATCACCGTCGCATTGCCCAATTCGTCGACCGTCAGCTCGAAGATGTCGCCGTGCCGAAACGCAACTCTGTCGGCCACGCCTTCGTCGCGGGCGTTCGCGCTGGCCTCCTGGACGCGCTCGGCATCGATGTCGTAGCCGATCCCGCGGGTGCCGAACCAACGCGCTGCCGTGATCGGAATCCGCCCGTCGCCGGAGCCCAGGTCGTACAGCACGTCGTGCGGCCCGACCCGGGCGAGCTCGAGCATCGCCTCGACGACCGCATACGGGGTCGGAACGAAGCCGACGTCGGGCCGCCGGTCTTGCGAAGCCGTCGCGACGCCGCCCTCCACGAAACCCGAGTGCGCCGGCGCGTGAGCGATGACCGCGACCGCGACTGCGGCCGCAACGAGCTGGCGTCGATCCATGTGCAGCGCTCCGGAAACGGGTGAACGGACCAGTGCAGCGCTACGATAGCTCGATGCGCCGGCTGCCGGCGCCGCCGGGTTCGCCGCGGCCGGGATTGACGCCGATCAACCGGTCGCCGCACCGCCTGCGCCACACTGGGATCAGCGGTTGACTTTGCCATCGCTGGAAAGCCTATCGTCGAAGCCATGCAGGACATCGACCATGCGAAAGGGCAACAACCGTGGCTGACGCAACCGTGAAAGAAAGACCCAGGGCCGGCGAGGCCCGCCAGACGCTGCAGATCGGCGTCGACGGGATGACCTGCGCGTCGTGCGTGCTGCGGGTCGAGAAGGCGATCCGAAGCGTGCCGGGCGTGCGCGAAGCGACCGTGAATCTGGCGACTCAGCGCGCGCAGGTGCAAGCCGAGCCCGGACTCGACGCGAACGCGCTGATGTCCGCGATCGAGCGCAGCGGCTACACGCCGATCGCCGACACCGCCGAGCTCGCGATCGGCGGCATGACGTGCGCATCGTGCGTCGCACGGGTCGAAAAGGCACTGCGGCGCGTCCCCGGCGTGCTGCAGGCCGACGTGAATCTCGCGACCGAGTCGGCGCAGGTGCGGCACCTGTCGACGGTGGACGTCGGCCAGCTGACGGCGGCGGTACGCGCGGCCGGCTACGAGGCCGCGCCGCGCGCCGACGCAACGGCGGACGCCGGCGCCGCGGAGCAGGATCGCCGCGAGCATGAAGCCGAGCAGCTGCGCCGGTCGCTGTGGCTGGCGGCAGTGCTGACCGCCCCGATCGTCGTGCTCGAGATGGGCTCGCATTTCATCCCCGGCATGCACGAGTGGGTGATGGCGACGATCGGACACCGGGCGAGTTGGTATCTGCAGTTCGTGCTGGCGACGATCGTGCTGGCAGGCCCCGGACTGCGCTTCTTCACGATCGGCATTCCGGCGCTGCTGCGCGGTACGCCGGACATGAACTCGCTGGTGGCCGTCGGCACCGGCGCGGCCTGGGCGTATTCGGTCGTGGCGACGTTCGCGCCGGCGGTCCTGCCCGAAGGCACCCGCAACGTGTATTACGAGCCGGCGGCCGTGATTGCAACGCTGATCCTGCTCGGGCGCTGGCTCGAGGCCCGCGCGAAGGGCCGCACGTCCGAAGCGGTGCGGCGGCTGATCGGACTGCAGCCGAAGACCGCGCACGTGCTGCGCGATGGCGCGCTGGTGGAGGTGCCGCTGCAGCAGGTGGTCCGCGGGGACCTGCTGCAGGTGCGCCCCGGCGAGCGAGTGCCGGTCGACGGCGAGGTCGTCGACGGCAGATCGTTCGTCGACGAATCGATGATCACCGGCGAGCCGGTTCCGGTCGAGAAATCCGCCGGAGCGACCGTGGTCGGCGGCACGGTCAATACCCACGGCAGCCTCACGTTTCGCGCCACCGGCGTGGGCAGCGACACGGTGCTCGCGCAGATCGTGCGGATGGTGCAGGCCGCGCAGGGGGCGAAGCTGCCGGTGCAGGCGCTGGTCGATCGCGTGACTGCATGGTTCGTGCCGGCGGTAATGGCGGCGGCGACGCTGACGTTCATCGTCTGGCTGATCTTCGGTCCGGCACCGGCATTGACGTTCGCGCTGGTCAATGCGGTCGCGGTGCTGATCATCGCGTGCCCATGCGCGATGGGATTGGCGACCCCGACGTCGATCGTCGTGGGCACCGGCCGCGCCGCCGAGCTGGGCGTGTTGTTCCGCCAAGGTCAGGCGCTTCAGGCACTGCGCGGGATCGGCGTCGTTGCGCTCGACAAGACCGGCACGCTGACCGCCGGGCGGCCGGAGCTGACCGATTTCGCGACGACCGCCGGGTTCGACGAGGCCGACGTGCTCGCGCTCGTCGCCGCGGTCGAGCAGCGCTCTGAGCATCCGATTGCCGACGCGATCCGACGCGCTGCCGAGCAGCGGCGCCTGGCGCTGCCCGCGATCGACGCGTTCGAGGCAGTCCCTGGGTACGGCGTGACCGCGCGCGGCGGCGCGCGCGAGGTGGCGATCGGCGCGGACCGGCTGATGTCGCGCTTGGGCGTGGACATCGACGCGCTGCGCGAGCAAGCGGCCCGGCTCGCCGGCGAAGGCAAGTCGCCGCTGTACGTCGCGATCGACGGCCGCGCAGCCGCAGTGCTCGCGGTCGCCGACCCGATCAAGGAATCGACGCCC
>DATLGW010000095.1:0-7350 GCA_035540315.1 Burkholderiaceae bacterium
AACCAGCTCGATGCGCGACGGCAGCATGTAGGCCGGCAGCTTCGCAGCCGCCTGACGCAGCACCTCGGCCAGATCGGGCGGCTCTGCGGCGGCGATCGCGACCGCATGCACGCGCTGCCCGACCCATTCGTCGGGCAATCCGATCACTGCCACCTGCCTGAATCCGCCGCAGCCCATCAGCACCTCCTCGACTTCGGTCGGACTGATCCGGTGGCCGGCGGACTTGATCATCGCGTCGTCGCGCGCGACGAAGTACAGATAGCCGTCCTCGTCCTCGACGACCCGGTCGCCGGAATAGCAGACGACGTCGCCGCCGTGAAGCGGCGAACAAAACGGGTTCGGCCGCAGCACGCGCGCGGTGTCCTCGGGACGATTCCAGTAGCCCAGCGACACCGTCGGCCCGCGGTGCACGAGGATTCCTGGCTCGCCGGGCTTCGCCCGCCGCCCGTCGGCAGTCAACGGGAACACCTCGCACTCGGGGATCGCCTTGCCGATCGATCCGGGCCGGCGGTCGATCTCTTCGGGCGGCAGGTACGTCGAACGGAACGCTTCAGTCAGCCCGTACATCAGGTAGATCCGCGTGTCGGGCAGCTTCTCGCGCAGCTTGCGCACGGTTGCGGTGGGCACCGCGCCGCCCGAGTTCGTCAGATAGCGAAGATGCGGCAGCGGCGTTCGCCCGAAGCTGGGCGACGCGCCGGTCAGGATCGCCCAGATCGTCGGCACCCCCGCCAGACCGGTGATCCGTTGCTCGGCGAGCGCTCGAACGATCTCGTCGCCGAGCCGGAACGTCAGCAGCGCGATCGTCGCGCGCTGCTCGACCGTCGTCAGCAGCTGGTTCAGCCCGTAGTCGAAGCTGAACGGCAGCAGCGACAGGATCCGGTCCTGCGGCCCGATGTCCAGATACGTGCGCACGATCCGCGTGCCCGCGAGCAGGTTGCGGTGACTGAGCATCACGCCCTTGGGCGCGCCGGTCGAGCCCGACGTGTACAGGATCGCAGCGAGGTCCTCGCCGATCGGTTCGGCAAAGCGGCGTTCGCTCGCCGCGCCGCCGGCGCCGCCGGCGTCGCCGATCGCGTCGGACGCGAACACGATCGAGAGCTGCTTCAGGTCCGCGAGCGCGCTGCCGAGCGCCTCGTGCAGCGGCGGCGACGTGACGAGCGCGCGGGCGCCGCAATCGGCGACGATGTGGCGGACCTGCGCGGGCTTCAGCGCCGGGTTGATCGGGACGAACACGGCGCCGGCACGCGCCGCGCCGAAGATGGCTGCGCACTCGTCGAAGCTCTTGGGCAGCAGGATCGCGATCCGGTCGCCGCGCTCGATTGCGGCTGCGCGCAGCCGCGCCGCGATCCGCTCGACCGCGTCGACGAGTTCCGCGTAACGGTACGTGCGCCCGCGGTCGACGATCGCCGGCCGCTCCAGCTCCGCGGAGCCCGACGGCAGCAGATGGTGCAGCAGAAACGGCGTCACCGCCTCGACTCGTTGCGCTTGCGCGTGGCGAACTCGGCGAGGCTGCCGATCGACGCGAAGTTCTCCGGCGTGAAGTCGTCGTCTTCGATCTCGATCTTCAGCGTGTCCCCCAGGAACACCATCAGCTGCACGATTCCGAGCGAATCGAGCACGCCGCTGCCCAGCAGCGGCGTCTGCTGCGTGAGCTCCTCGTCCTTCGCATGCCAGCCGGCGCTCTGCAGGAAACCACAGATCGCCTCGAACACCGGATCGGCCGCCTGCTGGGCACCCTGCCCGGCTCTCGTTTCCACCTGCATCATCGTTGCTCCGTCACGTCGTGGGGCGATATTAGGTCCCGCATCTGCACCGCGTGCGTGAAGTAGTTGTCGCCGCCGCCGCCGCGCCGCGCGACACGGTCACGCGCCCGACCCTCTGATGCGCAACCGCTCGATCCACGGCCGGCGGCGCCGGCAGAAATCAAACGCGAGCAGCCCCTGATCGCTGCTGACGTGATGCAACCCCATCCAACCTTCGGGGTTCTGCGATGCCGCGACGATGCGCACCGGCTCCTCGCGGTATCGCGTCGGGGTCAGCTCGACGATCCGGTGAATCGCGACCGCCTTGCCGTACAGGTCGAAGCCGTGGATCTGCCCGCAGCGATAGAGCGTGTCGCCGTCGCGCAGCAGCCCGGCGTTGCGCGCGCCCTCGCTGTCGATGCGGATCGGGTTCTGCGGATGCGGCTGCCAGTTCGAGCCGAACGGCGTGTCCGCATGGAACAGGTGCAGCTGCGGATAGCCGGCGTCGCCGCCGGGATCGATGTTCGTCATCAACCACCAGCGCCCGCCCGCGTCGAAGATCATCGAGTCGACCGCGCGCACGTCGTCCATCAGCACGGCGTGCGGCTCCCACCGTATCGGGAATTCCACCGCCCGGTACACCTCGATCCGGCGCGCCTCGACCATCTCGGGGCACATGAACATCTCGTCGCCGACGCGAAACACGTACGGAAACGAAAGATGGAACGGCTTCTGCAGCACCGGCCCCCGGTACTGCACGCCGTCGCGATCGATCTCCAGCAGCGCGATGTGCGCACGGCCGATGCGTTCGTCGAATTCCTCGACGAAGCAGTACGCGCGACCGGTGCGCGGATCGTGCGCGACGAACGGGTCGGCGAAGAAGCGCCCCGGCGGCGCGTGCGCGACCAGTTGCGCGCGCGCGCGCAGATCGACCCAGTGCGTGCGCTGGAATGATACGGTCCAGTACGGCTGCCGGCCGCTCAGCGACTGCCCGAGCTTGCGCAGCATCCGCGCGCCGGTGTGCAGCGCATAGCGGCCGATGGCCGGCGCGCTGGGCGCGAGCGCCGGCCGCGGGCGCAGCACCTGAGGCGGCACGGGGGCGCGCGCCGAGCTCGCGATCGCCGACAGCGCCGCGCGCATCGCGTCGATCTGCAGCGTCGCGAGCGCCGCCTGGGTTCGCGCAAGCGTCAGCCGGGTGAACGTGCTGCCGCGACGCAGCACCCGTCCGTTGCGGTCGGCCGCGTCGTGCAGGACGATCGCGAATTCGGCGTTGTCCTCGGCCTGCAGGCACTCGCGCAGCGCCGCAACCCCGGCGCCGGCCAGCGGATCGAGCGGCGGCTCGAAGGCCAGCACGCCGCGCGGCGCGGCGCGCGCGTCGTGCGTGGCCGGCGCAGCTGCCGCGCACCAGCACAGCACGTCCAGCCGCAGCGATTCGAGCTGCGCCTGCAGCGGTCCCCGCTCGGCATCGACGCGCACCGTCATCCGCTCGATCGGATAACGCGCGTAATGCCGCGCCGCGTCGCCGTCGCCCAGGCCGGCTGCCAGCGCGGACTCGAACCGGCGCAGCGCAGCGCGCGCGGCGGCATGGGTTCGCGACGCCGTCGCCGGCGCGACGATCACCGCGACGACCCTCAGCGACGGCGTGGACTCGACCACGCGCAGCAGCTCGCGCACCGGATGCGAAACGGTGTCGGCATCGATCAGAACGCCCACGCGCAGCGGTTCGCGCAAGTCAGCGTTGTCTTGACCTGATTTCACGTCGTGTGTGCTCCACCAGTCGACCGCTCGGGAGGTGCCGCGGCCCGATCGGCGCCCTCGGCCGCACTGTAGCAACGACGCAGTTTCTGCCGCATCGACCGAATCGGGGCCGACGTGACTTTTCTGACATTCATCGGCCGCAACCGACCGTTCAATACCCGCGGAGGCCGAACAGACCGCGGAGAGCCGCCGTTCGTCGGAAACGAATTGACTCGACAATGAACATTGCGCCCCACCTGCCAGCCTCGATGCTGCGCCCGTGGCTGCAGCTCGCGATCAGCCCGCGCGCAGTCGCCGCCGGCGTATATGCGCACGCGGTGCGCCGGCATGTCGTCGCGCTCGCGCTGCGGGCCGCGCCCGCGTTGCGCTTCGACGCAGCGCGCGACGCCTGGGCACGGCACCTGCTCGAAGCGGCCGAACCGCCGCCGCACGCGGTGCTCGAGGCGCTGCTGGATGCCGACGAGACGCTGTTCGGCGAGGCGATTCGGGGCAACCTCGATGCGCTGCTCGCGCACGACCTGCGCTTCGCGATCGAGCAGCGCCGCGGCCAATCGCTGCACCCGCTGCTGGTCGCGCTGTGGCACGGCGCGGTGCCGCCGGCGCTCGCCGCACGGGTGCACGCGCGCGTCGCGACCGAGCTGGCGCAGCTGCTGCGCGCGCCGCACGGCTATCCGATGGACGATGCGCTGCTGGCGCTGACACTGTGGCTGTGCCTGGTGCTGCACCGGCATGCGCGGCTCGCGCTGCCGGCCGACGTGCGCAACTCGATCCACCGCTGGCTGCGCAGCATCGTCGATCGCTGCCTCGCCGATTCCGAGTACCGCGGAGCGCTGTCGAACAACCACCACCTGACCGGCGTCGCGTGTCTGCACGCGCTGCTGGCGGTCGCGCACGACACGGCGTTCGTGCACCGGTTGCGCGCCGGGGTGCGCCAGCAGCTGCTGGCGGCGGTGGAATCGCAGTTCGACGCCGACGGCGCCCACTTCGAGCACTCGAGCGGCTACCACATGTGCTGCCTGGAGCTGCTGCAGCTGGCTGCGCTGGCCGAGCTCGAGGACGACGACCTGCCGCAGCCGGCGCTGCCGCAGGAGCGCTTGCTGCGGCTGCGCGAGCGCGCGCCGTCGCTGGCGGCCGCGCTGCAGCAGGCGCATCGGTTCGCGCATTCGCTGCTGCGACCCGACGGCACCTATCCGCTGATCGGCGATTTCGATGCAAGCCGGATCCTGCGGCTGCATGCGCGCTACGTCGAGCGTCCGGTCGCCGACGCGTTCGAGATTCCGGGCCACCGCGACCGGCTGCTGCTGCGCCGGCTCGAGATCGCCAACGGCGACGCCGTCGTACGCGCCGGCGTTGCGTTGTTCGGCCTGCCGGCTCCGGCGCGTTGCCGCCCGGCCGCCGCGATCGCGTCGCGGGCCCCGCGCTTTCACACGCAGCCCAGCACCGCCGACCGGGAAGCGATTGCCGCGGCCGTCGGGCCGCTCGCGTCGCGATTGCAGTCGTTCGTCTGCTACGAGATCGACGCGGCGACGACTGCGTTCGGCACGATCCGCCATTTCCGGCAGGCGGGCCTGATCGTCGCGCAGGCGCCGAACCTGCAGCTGACGCTGCGCAGCGGCGCCGTCGGCCAGCTCGGGCTAGGGACGCACAGTCATCTCGATCACCTGAGCATCGACCTGGCGACTTCGGACGGTCCGCTCGTCTGCGATCCCGGCAGCCGCGCCTATGCCGCCTGCCGAGCGACCCGCGACCGCTATCGCGACTTCGGTGCGCACTTCACGCCGTTGTGGCAGGTCCGGCTGCCTGCGGCGCTGCGGCATCCGTTCGCGCTCGCAGGTGCGCCCCCCGCGGCGCGCCTGCATACGCGCGAGCAGCGGATCTGGGGCGTAGCCCAGGTCGCCGGCCACGCGTACCTGCGCCTGATCCGCTTCGACGGCGCAATGCTGCGGATCGTCGACGCGTCGAGCGCCGAAACGCTGGCGCCCTATCCGTTCGAGCAGGCGCCGCCGGCGGCAGACCGCTACCTCGGCGCGCTGCAGCCGTGGCGCGATCGGCTGCGTCCGGACGCGCCGTCGCCGCTGACCGGCGCGGCGCCTGCGCCGCTGGCCGCCGGCAGCGGGAGCTGACCGCGATGTGCGGAATCCTGGCACTGCTGTCGGTCGGACCGCCGCGACTGTCCGAGCAGATCGTGCGGCGCAGCCTGAATCACCGCGGCCCCGACGCCTGCGGTTATCAGCGGGTGCGGCTCGGCGGGAAGCTGCTCGAGCTCGGCCACACGCGGCTCGCGATCCGCGAGCTCACCGACGCCGGCGCGCAGCCGATGTGGAGCCGCGACGGCCGCTGGCTGCTCGCCTACAACGGCGAGCTGTACAACAACGAGCGGCTGCGCGAGCGGCTCGCCGTCGACTTTCGCGGCAGCTCCGACACCGAAACGCTGGTCGAGCTGATCGCGGCCGCCGGCATCGAGCATGCGCTCGAGCGGATCAACGGAATGTTCGCGTTCGTCGCGTTCGATCGCGAGACCGGCACGCTGCACGCCGCGCGCGACCAGAGCGGAATCAAGCCGCTGTACTTCTTCGAGTCCGGCGACACGATCGGCATCGCATCGGAGATCCGCTGCTTCACCGACAACGCGCTGATCGAGCGCCGCATCGATCCGGATGCGCTGTCGACCTACCTGCGGATCCGCTACGTGCCGTCGAGCCGCACGCTGCTCGAAGGGGTGCGCCGCGTGCCGCCGGGCGGACTGATCTCGTGGTCCGGCGACAGGCGGGTCGAACGCGCGTTCTGTTATGCGGCCGCACCCGCACCGGTGTTGCCCGGCGGCGGCACCGATCCGGTCGCCCGCTTCGGCGAGATCTTCGAGGATGCGGTGCGCCGCCAGCGGGTCTCGGACGTGCCGATCGGCGTGCTGCTGTCGGGCGGCACCGATTCGGCGCTGGTCGCGGCGGCGCTGCAGCGCGACGGCGTGCGCGCGCCCTGCTTCACCGTCGGCTTCGCCGACGACAGCGACGCATCCGAGATCGACGCCGCCCGCCAGACCGCGCAGGCGCTGGGGCTGCCGCACCATGCGCTGCGGCTGACGGCCGAGGAGCTGATCGGCGTGTCGGGCCGCGTCTCGGCGTTCCTCGAAGAGCCGCTGGGAACGACGTCGGTGCTGGCGATGTGGCATCTGTGCGAGCTGGCGCGCCGCCACGTGACCGTCGCGCTGTCCGGACAAGGTGCCGACGAGCCGCTGGGCGGCTATCGCCGCCACCGCTTCGAGGCGCTGCGAGAGCGGCTGCCGGTGCCGGTCGCCTGGATGCTGGCGGCGATCTCGGCACGGCTGCCGGCCTCGATGCGGTCGCGGCCGGAGGCGCGGCTGCTGGCCGCGCTGGGCGAACGCGACTGGCTGCGCGCCTACCTGGCGATGCGCACGGTGTTCGGCGAGCACGAGCTGGCGGCGCTGGGCCTGCCCGCGCCCGTACCTGCGTCGCTCGATGCGCTCGCCCATCGGGCCGATGCGGCCAGCGCTTCGGAATGCGCGCGCGCGCTGTGGCTGGACTGCCGCACGCAGCTCGCCGACGACCTGCTGCTGTACAGCGACAAGCTGTCGATGGCGCATTCGCTCGAGCTGCGCGTGCCGTTCCTCGATGCCGAGGTGCTCGCATTCCTCGAGCGGCTGCCGACGGCGAGCCGGGTCACCCCCCGGCGCTCCAAGCGGATCCTGCTCGAGTACGCGCGGCGCCGGCTGCCCCCGCAAATCGTCGCGCGCAAGAAAAAGGGATTTCCGATTCCGAACCTGTTCCGCGATGCGCGGTTCCTGCAGGCGGCGCTCGAGCTGGTGCCGCAATCGCTGGGCAGCGGCTCCGGG
>DATLGW010000096.1:0-3625 GCA_035540315.1 Burkholderiaceae bacterium
GCGCAGGATCGAGTGCACGTCCGGCATCCGCTCGGCGAGGCGCTCCCAGATGAGCTGCTCGTGCCGCCAGTAGGTGTAGACCACCGGGATGATCTCGAGGGTGAGGAACGCCGACGTGAGCAGACCGCCGACCATCGGCGCCGCGATCCGCTGCATGACCTCCGAGCCGGTCCCGGTGCCCCACATGATCGGGAACAGCCCTGCGAGGATCGTCGCCACCGTCATCGCTTTCGGCCGCACGCGAAGCAGCGCGCCCTCCTCGATCGCCGTCAGCACCGTCTGAGTCGTCGCCGGCTCGCCGCGCGCAATCTGCCGCTCCCAGGCATTGCGCAGATAGACCAGCATCACGACGCCGAACTCGGCCGCGACGCCCGCCAGCGCGATGAAGCCGATCGCCGTCGCCACCGACACCGAGTGCCCCAACAGCCAGATCAGCCAGAAACCGCCGGTCAACGCGAGCGGCACCGCGGCCATGATCAGCAGCGCTTCCGAGGCGCGCTGGAACGCGATGAACAGCAGCACGAAAATGACCACGAGCGTGACCGGCACGACCACCTTCAGTCGCTGCGTCGCCCGCTCCAGGTATTCGTACTGGCCGGACCACGACACCGAATACCCCGGCGGCAGCCGCACCTCGTCGCGCACGCGCCGCTGCATGTCGTTGACGGCCGAGCGCAGATCGCGGCCGCGAACGTCGACGTACACCCAGCCCGACAAGCGGCCGTTCTCGCTGCGAAGCATCGGCGGCCCTTCCTGGATCCGCAGCGTCGCGACGTCCCCCAGACGCAGTTGCGCGCCGCGCTCGGTCACGAACGGCAACTGCCGCAGCCGCTCGAGCGAGTCGCGGTACTCGCGCGGATAACGCACGTTGATCGGAAACCGCTGGCGGTTCTCGACGGTCTCGCCGATGTTCTCGCCGCCGATCGCGATCGCCACGATGTCCTGCACGTCGGCCACGCGCAGCCCGTAGCGCGCCGCCGCGATCCGATCGACTGTCACGTCGATGTAGCGGCCCCCGGCGAGCCGCTCGGCCAGCGCCGAGCTCACGCCAGGAACCGGCTTGACCGCAGCCTCGATCCGGGCCGCAACCCGGTCGATCTCGGCCACGTCGCTGCCCGACACCTTGATTCCGACCGGGCTCTTGATTCCGGTGGCGAGCATGTCGATCCGATTGCGGATCGGCGGCACCCAGACGTTGGCAAGCCCCGGCACCCTGACCACGCGATCGAGCTCCTCGACCAGCCGATCGGGCGTCATCCCCGGGCGCCATGAGTCGCGCGGCTTGAAGCGGATCGTCGTCTCGAACATCTCGAGCGGCGCCGGATCGGTCGCCGTTTCGGCGCGCCCGGCCTTGCCGAACACCGTGTCGACCTCCGGCACCGACCTGATCAGCCGGCCGGTCAGCTGCAGCAGCTCCGACGCCTTCGATGCCGACAGTCCCGGCAGCGCAGTCGGCATGTACAGCAGATCGCCCTCGTCGAGCGGCGGGATGAACTCGCCGCCCAACCGCGACAACGGGATCGCTGCGGTGGCGAACAGCACTGCCGACAACACGAGCACGCTCTTCGGATGACGCAGCGCCGCGGCGAGGACCGGCCGGTACGACGCGATCAGCAGCCGGTTCAGCGGATTGCGGTCTTCGCGCGGGATCCGGCCGCGGATCAGATACCCCATCAGCACCGGGATCAGCGTCACCGACAGTCCGGCGGCGGCCGCCATCGCATAGGTCTTGGTGTAGGCGAGCGGAGCGAACAGCCGGCCCTCCTGTGCCTCGAGCGCGAACACCGGCAGGAACGACAACGTGATCACGAGCAGCGAGAAGAACAGCGCCGGTCCGACCTCGGCCGCGGCATCGCCGACGATCGTCCAGCGTTCGGCGGCGCTCGGTTCGCCGCCCGGATGCCGCTCGCGCCACTGCTCGAGATGCTTGTGCGCGTTCTCGACCATCACGACTGCCGCATCGACCATCGCGCCGATCGCGATCGCGATGCCGCCCAGCGACATGATGTTCGCGTTCACCCCCTGGTGGTACATCACGATGAACGCGGCCAGCACGCCCAGCGGCAGCGACACCACCGCGACCAGCGCCGATCGCAGATGCAGCAGGAACGCAAAGCAAACCAGCGCGACGACCACGAACTCCTCGATCAGCTTGCGGCTGAGGTGGTTCACCGCGCTTTCGATCAGCTGCGATCGATCGTACGTGGTCACGATCTCGACGCCTTCGGGCAGCCCGGGACGCAGCTGGTCGAGGCGCGACCTGACGGCCTCGATCGTCGCCAGCGCATTGCGGCCGCTTCGCATCACGACGACGCCACCGACGACCTCGCCTTCGCCGTCGAGCTCGGCGATGCCGCGGCGCATCTCGGGTCCGACCTGGATTCGGGCGACGTCGCCGAGCCTGACGACGACGCCGCGCTCGTTCGTCGCCAGCGCAATGCTGCGGAAGTCCTCCAGGCTCGCGAGGTAACCTCGGCTTCGCACCATGTATTCCGCTTCGCCCAGCTCCAGGACCGACCCCCCGGTCTCCTGGTTCGAACGCCGGATCGCCTCGATCACCCGATCCTGTGGCAGCCCGAAAGCGCGCAGGCGCTCCGGGTCGAGCACGACCTGGTACTGGCGCACCATGCCGCCGACGCTGGCGACCTCCGCGACATCCGGGATCGCCGCGAGCTCGTAGCGCAAAAACCAGTCCTGCAGCGCGCGCAGCTGACTCAGGTCGTGACGGCCGCTGCGGTCCACCAGCGCGTACTGGAAGATCCAGCCGACGCCGGTCGCATCGGGTCCGAGCGCGGCCGATGCGCCCGCCGGCAATCGACGCTGCGCCTGATTCAGGTACTCGAGCACCCGCGAGCGCGCCCAGTACAGGTCGGTGCCGTCCTCGAACAGCACATAGACGAAAGAGTCGCCGAAGAACGAATAGCCGCGAACGGTCTTCGCCCCCGGCACCGACATCATCGTCGTCGCCAGCGGATAGGTGACCTGATCCTCGACGACCTGCGGCGCCTTGCCCGGGTAGGTGGTGCGAACGATCACCTGCACGTCCGACAGGTCGGGCAGCGCGTCGAGCGGAACACGCACGACCGACAGCACGCCCCAGGCGGTCACCAGCGCGGTGACGATCAGCACCAGCAGGCGGTTGCCGATCGACCAGCGGATCAGTCGCTCGATCATCGCGGCGCTCCGGTGCGCTCGATCCGCGTCAACTGCCATTCGCCGGCGCGCTCAATGAAATCGAAGCGGATCCGGTCGCCGGGCTGCAGCGCAGGCAGCTTGCCGTCGGCCGGCTTGCGAAAGCCCATCGTCATCGGCGGCCATTTCAGCGACGGCACCGGACCGTGCGACAGCATCACCTCGTCGCCGTCGCTCCCTTCGAACACGCCGTCGGCGCTGTGGACCGTGCCGGCCGCGCCGGTCGCGGCCGCGGCATTCGCCAGCCGCGGCAGCGCGCTGCGCAGGCTCGCTTCCGAATCGATCAGGAACTGCCCCGACGCGACCACCTGCTGCCCTTCGGTCAGGCCGCGGCGGACCTCGACGTCGCCGCCGACCACGCGCCCGACCTCGACCTCGACCGGCTCGAAGCGACCGCCGTGCGCGACGACGACGATGTCGCGCTTGCCGGTCG
>DATLGW010000097.1:0-2203 GCA_035540315.1 Burkholderiaceae bacterium
GTGCTCAAGGGCGCGGTGATCGGCGGCGGTCTGGAGCTGGCGACGGCGGCGCATCTGCGCGTGGCCGAGCCGAGCGCGCTGTATTCGCTGCCCGAGGGTCGGCACGGGCTGTTCGTCGGCGGCGGCGGCTCGGTCAGGATCCCGCGCCTGATCGGAGTCGCGCGGATGGCCGACATGATGCTGACCGGGCGCACCTACGACGCGGCCGAAGGTCATGCGATCGGCCTGTCGCAGTATCTGGTCGAAGCCGGCGACGGCCTGGCGAAGGCGCTCGAGCTTGCGCAGCGGATCGCGCAGAATGCGCCGATCACGAACTTCGCCGTGATGCATGCGCTGCCGCGCATCGCCGATCAGTCCGCCGGCGACGGGATGCTGACCGAGTCGCTGATGGCGGCGATCTCGTCGGGGTCGCCGGACGCGCAGCAGCGGATGCGCGAGTTCCTCGAGCAGCGGCGCCGAAAGACGCCGCGCTGAACGCGTCCGATGCGCGGGTCCGACCGATAACCGCCGGCACGGCGGCAATCGACCGAAACGGAGCGACTCCGATGACCGAACCCCGCTACCGCGAAGGCACGCTCGGCGGCGCGCGCGTCGACGTGCAGCGGCGTGCCGACGGCACGCTGCTGGTGCGCCGCGACCAGCCGCTGCGCGACTACCCGCCGCGGATCACCGATCGGCTCGTGCATTGGGCGCGCGAGGCGCCGCAGCGCAGCTTCGTCGCTCGCCGCGAGCAGGGCGGCCGCTGGCGGCACATCTCTTTCGCGCAGATGCTCGAGCGCGCGCGCGCGATCGGGCAGGCGCTGCTCGATCGCCAACTCTCGGCCGAGCGGCCGCTGGTGATCCTGTCCGAGAACGATCTGGAACATGCGACGCTGGCCGCGGCTGCGCTGTACTCGGGGGTGCCGTTCGCTGCGATCTCGCCGGCGTACTCGCTGGTGTCGAAGGACTACGGCAAGCTGCGGCACATCGTCGCGCTGCTGACGCCCGGCCTCGTGTTCGCTGCCGACGGCGAGCGTTATGCGGCCGCGATCGAAGCGGCGGTTCCGGCCGACATCGAGCTCGTCGTGAGCGCGCGCGCACCGTCGCGGCGCCGCGCGACGCCGTTCGCCGAGTTGCTCGCGACCCGCGCGACCCCGGCCGTCGATGCGGCGAATTCGGCGATCGGCCCGGACTCGATCGCGAAGTTCCTGTTCACGTCCGGCTCGACGAAAGCGCCCAAGGGCGTGATCAACACCCACCGGATGTTGTGCAGCAACCAGCAGGTGCTCGCGCAGGAGATGCCGTTCCTGGCCGAGGAGCCGCCGGTGCTGGTCGATTGGCTGCCGTGGAACCACACGTTCGGCGGCAACCACAACTACGGCATCGCGATGTACAACGGCGGCACGCTGCACATCGACGACGGCAAGCCGGTCCCCGGATTGTTCGCCGAGACGCTGCGCAACCTGCGCGAGATCGCGCCGACGATCTACTTCAACGTCCCGAAAGGCTTCGAGGAACTGGCCGCGGCGCTGCGCGACGATGCCGGGCTGCGCGAGCGCTTCTTCTCGCGCCTGCAGCTGCTGTTCTCGGCCGGCGCCGGAATGCCCGATCCGGTCGCGCACGCGATCTACCGGATCGCCGAGCAGCACTGCGGCGAGCGCATCGGCATCTACACCGGCCTCGGAATGACCGAGACCGCGCCCTATGCGCTGGGGGTCGCGCGGGTCGGCGAGCTGCCGGCGGCGATCGGCACCCCCGGCCCCGGCATCACGCTGAAGCTGGTGCCCAACGGCGGCAAGCTCGAGGTGCGCTACCGCGGCCCGGGCGTGACGCCGGGATACTGGCGCGCGCCCGAGCTCACGCGCGCGAGCTTCGACGACGAAGGGTTCTTCATCAGCGGCGACGCGATCCGCTTCATCGACGAGTCGCACCCGTCGCGCGGCTTCGTGTTCGACGGACGCGTCGCCGAGGACTTCAAGCTGAACACCGGCACCTGGGTCAGCGTCGGGCCGCTGCGCACGCTGGCGCTGGCGCACGGCGCGCCGTACGTGCAGGACGTCGTCGTCACCGGGCACGATCGCAGCGAGGTCGGCCTGCTGGTGTTCCTGCGCCTGGAGCGCTGTCGCGAGCTGGCGGCGCTGCCGTCGGACGCCCCGGTCGATCGCGTGATCGCGGATCCATCGGTGCGGGCGTTCATCGGACAGCTGCTCGATCGGATCAATTC
>DATLGW010000098.1:0-12764 GCA_035540315.1 Burkholderiaceae bacterium
CATCCGGGGCGGTTGTTCGCCGCGATGACGACGGCGCTGATCGGCTGCGACGCCACCGAGGTCGCCGCACTCGCCGATGACGAGCCGCGCGTGCTCGCGCTGGTCGAGCGATTCTGCGGGTACCGCGACAGCTGGCGCGCGCGCGGCTTCGGCACGATGTTCCGTCGCTGGCTGCGCGACGACGGCATCGACTCGCGGCTGCTGGCGCGCCGCGACGGCGAGCGGCGGCTGACGAACCTGCTGCATCTGGCCGAGCTGCTGCAGGACACCGCGGCGTCGGCGATGGCGCCCGAAGCGCTGGTGCGCTGGCTCGCGGATCGGCGCGATGCGCCGCCGGCCGACGAGGAACTCGCGCTGCGGCTCGAGTCCGACCAGAACCTGGTCCAGATCGTGACGATCCACAAGAGCAAGGGCCTGGAATACGACGTCGTGTTCTGCCCGTTCCTGTGGACCAAGCCGCCGGCGCCGCGGCAGCCCGACGACTGGCGCGAGTATCACGACGCCGACGGCCGGCTGGTGCTGGATTTCCGGCCGCAGGCGCGCGACGACCCGGCGATCCGGCAACGCTGCGTGCGCGAGCACCACGCCGAGTCGCTGCGGCTGATCTACGTCGCGATGACCCGCGCGATCCACCGCTGCTATCTGGTGGCCGGGCTCTATCACGAAAGTCCCGGCGGCAGCGAGCCGCGGATCGGCGACAGCGCGTCGTGCCTGCTGAACTGGCTGGTCGACGATTCGCGCACCGCATTCGACGATTGGCTGACGGCGGCGAAAGCGCCGCAGGCGATCGAAGCGAGCTGGCACCGCTTCGCGCACACGCTCGGCTCCGCATGCCGCTTGGAGACGCTGGCGGCCGATCCGGCCGCTGCTGCGGCGCCGCTGCCGGCGCCGGAGCTCGAGTTGCAGCCTCCGCCGGCGCCGCCGCCGGTGCCGCTGCCGTGGCGGATCGGCAGCTTCAGCGGCCTGGCGCACGGCGCCGCCGACGACGCCGCAGCGGCCGCAGATCACGATGCGCGCGCGATCGCCGCCGATGAATCGCGCGCCGACTCGCCGGTCGCCGCCGACGACTTCCTGCGGTTTCCGCGCGGCGCGTCGGCCGGCGATTGCCTGCACGCCGCATTCGAACGCGCCGAGTTCACCGATCCGGCGTCTTGGGGCCCCGCGGTCGAGCGCGCGCTGGCTGCGCATCCGCAGCGGCTCCCCAAGCTCGACGACGCCGAAGCGCAGCCGCTGCTGAAGGCGATGCTGTCGAACGCGCTGTCGAATGCGCTGACCGCGCGCCTGCCGGGAGGACTGACGCTCGCGTCGGTTCCGCCGCGCAGCCGCCGCGTCGAGCTCGCGTTCCATCTGCCCGCCGCCGGCGTGCGCGATGCGCCGCTGCAGTCGCTGCTCGGCGATCACGGCTATGCGGTCGCGCCGCTGCGGTTCGAGCCGCTCGACGGCTACCTGAACGGCTACATCGACCTGGTGTTCGAGCACGCCGGCCGCTATTACATCGTCGACTGGAAGTCGAACCACCTGGGCTGGCGCCGCGACGACTACGAAGCCGCGTCGATCGCGCAGGCGATGCGGGCGAACCGCTATCCGCTGCAATACCTGCTGTACGCGCTGGCATTGCATCGCCACCTCGGCCGCCGGCTGCCCGGCTACGACTACGAACGCCACTTCGGCGGCGTCTATTACCTGTTCGTCCGCGGGCTTCGGCCGCAATGGAGCGGGGACCGCAACAACGCGCCGGGCGTGCTGTTCGATCGTCCCCGCCGCGACACGATCGGCGCGCTCGACGCGCTGATCGGAGGCGCCGCGTCGTGACGCAGCTCGAACTGTTCGGCGAGCTCGCGGCTGCGCCGTCTGCGGCCGGCCCCGTGCCCGAAGCGGCGGGCGACGATGCGGCCGGCGACCTCGCCGACGGCTTCGCGCACGCTGCGGCGGCGATCGCCCGCTCGTCGGGCGCGCCGGCGCAGCGGCTGGCGCTGGTCCGCGCGGCGGCGCGGTTCGCAAGCCTTGCGGTCGCCCGCGGCGACAGCTGCGCGTCGTTCGGCGAGCTCGCTGCAGCGCTCGCCGTCGCGCCCGACGCGCTGCGCCGCGAGCTGATCGACAGCGGCGCTGTCGGGCTGCCGCAGCGCCGGCCCCCGGCGCCGATGGTGCTCGACGGCGAGCGCCTGTACCTGCACCGGTACTTCGACCTCGAGCGCCGGCTGGCCCGGCAGCTGGCGCGGCGCGCAGCGCCGGCGCCGGCGGCAGCGGACCCGGCGCTGCTGCGCGCGATGCTCGAGCGCGTGTTCGACCGCGCGCGCGCTGCGCCGCCCGACGGAGCCGATTGGCAGAAGATCGCAGCGGCGCTCGCGCTGCGCAACAAGCTGACGATCGTCAGCGGCGGACCGGGCACCGGCAAGACGACGACGGTGGTGGCGATGCTCGCATGCCTGGTCGCAGCGCAGCCTCGGGCGCGGATCGGGCTCGCCGCGCCGACCGGCAAGGCCGCCGCGCGGATGCAGGACGCAGTGCGCCGCCAGGCGCAGTCGCTGCCGCCGCAGATCGCCGAGCGGCTGCCCGCGGAGTCGCACACGGTCCACCGGCTGCTCGGCGTGCTGCCCGACGGCCGGCGATTCCGGCACGGGCCGGACAACCGGTTGCCGCTCGACGCGCTGGTCGTCGACGAGGCGTCGATGCTCGATCTGGCACTGGCGACGCGGCTGCTCGAGGCGCTGCCCGACGACGCGCGGCTGATCCTGCTCGGCGATCGCGACCAGCTGGCGGCAGTCGAGGCGGGCGCGGTGTTCGCCGAGCTGTGCGCGTCGCCGGCGCTGTCGCTCGACTGCGCTCGCGCGCTTGCGGCCGCAACCGGAATCGACGCGCAGGCCATCGAAACGCATGCGGCCGCGGCACCGCCGGCCGACGCGCGTCCCGCGCTCGAGGACCGCGTCGTGCTGCTGACGCACAGTTACCGCTTCGGGCGGCAGTCGGGAATCGGCCGGCTCGCGGCCGACGTCAACGCCGGCCGCGGCGCCGAGGCCCTGGACGCAATCGCAGCCGGGCAGCTGGAATCGGTCGACTGGATCGACGACGGCGGCGCGCGGCTGCAGCCGGCGACGCTGCAGCGGCTGTGCGACGGCTACGCCGGCTTCGTTAGCGCGTTGGCCGCCGGCGCCGCAGCGCCGGAGGCGTTCGCGGCATTCGACGGCTACCGGGTGCTGTGCGCAATGCGCGACGGCGCGCGCGGCGTCGCCGCGATCAACGCGCTGATCGACCGGCACGTGCGCGCGGCGCTGAACCGCCCGCCGCCTGCGGGCGACGCCGACGTCTGGTACGTCGGGCGGCCGGTGATCGTCCACCGCAACGACTACCTGCTGCGCGTGTTCAACGGCGACATCGGCATCTGCCTGCCCGACGATGCCGGCGAGATGCGAGTCTGGTTCGCCGCGCCGGCGGGCGGCTTCCGCGCGGTATCGCCAGTGCGACTGCCCGAGCACGAGACCGCCTATGCGATGACGGTCCACAAGTCCCAGGGTTCGGAATTCCGCAGCGTCGCGCTGGTGCTGCCGGATCGTCCGAGTCGGGTCGCGACGCGCGAGCTGGTCTATACCGGCATCACGCGCGCAATCGAACGCGTCGCGCTGATCGCCGGCCGCGACGCGTTCTGCGCGGCTTGCGCGAGCCCCACCCGCCGCGTCAGCGGCCTGACCGAACGGCTGCGCGAGTCGGCGCGGGCGCCGGCGTGACCGGCAGCGCAGCGGCCGATCCGCGGCGCGGCAGCAGCCGGCCGCGAAACCGGGCACACTGTCGGCCGTGAACCAGACCGAACGCCTGCATCGGATCGACATGCTGCTGCGCAACCGCGGCGTCGTGTCGAAACGGGCGCTGATCGACGAGCTCGGCGTGTCGCTGGCGACGTTCAAGCGCGACCTGGCGATGCTGCGCGACCGGCTGAACGCGCCGATCCTGTTCGACGCCGAGCGCGGCGGCTACCGGCTCGCCGAATCCGGTTTCGGGCCTCAGTACGAGCTGCCCGGGCTGTGGTTCAACGACCGCGAGGTGCTCGCGTTGCTGACGATGCACCGGATGCTCGAGGATCTCGACACCGGCGGGCTGCTCGGGCCGCACGTGGCCCCGCTGGTCGACCGGCTGAACAAGCTGCTCGAGAAGCCGCACGGTTCGGCCGACGAGATCCGGCAGCGCGTGCGGATCATGCCGGCGCAGAACAGGCCGGCGCCGCCGAAGTGGTTCGAAGTGATCGGCAATGCGCTGGTCAAGCGGCTGCGGCTGGAGATCGACTATTTCACGCGCACCCGAGACGAGCGCAGCCGGCGCGTGGTGTCGCCGCAGCGGCTGGTCCATTACCGCAACGCGTGGTACGTCGACGCATGGTGCCACCAGGCCAACGCGATGCGCGTGTTCGCGCTCGACGCGATCGAGCATGCGCGGGCGCTCGACCGCAAGGCGCTCGAGATCTCGCAGGCCGAGGTCGACCGCGCGATCGGCACGGCGTACGGGATCTTTCGCGGCCGCGAGCGGCGCTGGGCGCTGCTGCTTTTCACGAAGGACGCCGCGCGCTGGGTCCGCTCGGAGATCTGGCATCCGAAACAGCAGGGCCGCGACCTCGACGACGGCCGCTACGAGCTGAAGCTGCCTTATTCGGAGTCGCCCGAGCTCGAGATGGACATCCTGCGCCACGGCGAGCAGGTCGAGGTCGTCGCGCCCGCCGCGCTGCGCGCGAAGGTCGCGCAACGGCTGCGTGCTGCGGCCGCTCGATACCCGACGCCGGTGTCGCCGCCCGGCAAGGACCGCAGCCACCGCGAGCGCGAACCCGCGCCGGCCGGCCGGCGCCGCCGCGCGAACGGCGCAGCGAACCCCGATCGGAACGGTCGCGCCGAAGGCGCGTCGGCCGTCCCTGCCGCCCCGACAGCCCTGCAGGCAACCGAATGAGACCCAATGCGATCAAGCAGGCCGTGATGGCCGGCGAACCCGTCGCCGGCGCGATGGTGTTCGAATTCTTCTCGCCCGGCATGCCGGCGATCCTCGCCAGCGCCGGCTGCCGCTTCGCGATCTTCGACATGGAGCACACCGGGCTCGGATTCGAGTCGCTGAAGTGGCTGTTCGCCGCCTGCCGCGGCTTGCCGGTCGAGCCGATGGTCCGCGTGCCGCGCGGCGAATACGCGTTCCTTGCGCGTGCGCTCGATCTGGGCGCGCGCGGCGTGATGATCCCGATGGTCGAGTCGGGCGAGCACGCGCGGGCGATCGTGCAGTCGTGCCGCTATCCCCCCGGCGGCCGGCGCGGCGCAGCGTTCGGCTTCGCGCAGGACGACTATCTGGGCGGCGACGTCGCCGAAAAGATAACGCGCGCGCACGAGCGCACGCTGCTGATCGCGCAGATCGAGACCGAGCGCGGGCTGGCCGAGGTCGATGCGATCGCCGACGTCGACGGCATCGACGTGCTGTGGGTCGGCCACTTCGACCTGTCGAACTTCCTCGGGATTCCGGCGCGATTCGACGATCCGCGCTTCGACGACGCGCTGCGACGGGTCGCGCAAGCCGCGCGCCGCGCCGGCAAGGCCGCCGGCTTCATGGCGACCGATGCCGCATGGATCGATCGCGTGCGCCGCCTCGGCTACTCGATGATCGCGATCGGCACCGACATGGGGCTGTTCGCCAGCGTTACCCGCAGCCTCGTCGACCACGTCGGCCGCGCGCGCGATGAGCGCTGAACCGTCTGTCGGAGCGAAGCCGCAGGCGGGGGGCGAAACGCGGTTCCGCCTGGGGCTGACGCGCGATCTGCTGACGCCCGACGGACGCGCGTCGTTCGGCGATGCCGCGCTCGCGGTGCTGCAGGCGAATCCGCGGATCGACTGGGAGTACCTGCCCGAGCCGGTCGACGAGATCACGCCCGCGATCGCGTCGCGCTACGACGGACTGTACGTGAACTCGCCGCGCGTCACGCGCGAGTCCGTCGGCGGCGCCGGCTGCCGGGTGCGGATCGTTGCGCGCCACGGCGTCGGCTACGACTCGGTCGACGTGCGCGCGCTCGCCGACCGCGGCATCGTCGTGACGAACACGCCGGTCGCCGTGCGGCGGCCGGTCGCGGTCGCGGCGCTGACGATGATCTTCGCGCTCGCCGGGCGGCTGCCGCAGAAGGACCGGCTGATCCGCGCCGGCCGCTGGCACGAGCGCACCGGCTACATGGGGCTCGGGCTGACGTCGCGAACGCTCGGCGTCATCGGCGCCGGCGGAATCGGCCGCGAGCTGCTGCGGCTGGCGGCACCTTTCGGCTGGAAGATGCTCGCCGCAGACCCGTACGTGGCCGACGCCGACATCGCTGCGCTGGGCGCGCGCAAGGTCGCGCTCGACGCGCTGCTCGCCGCCTCCGATTTCGTCGTCGCGACCTGTCTGCTCAACGAGCAGACGCGTCACCTGATGAACGCGGCGCGGTTCGCCCGGATGAAGCGCGACGCGTTCTTCGTGAACATGGCGCGGGGCCCGATCGCCGACGAGGCGGCGCTGATCGACGCTTTGGCGAGCGGCCGCATCGCCGGCGCCGGGCTCGACGTGTTCGAGCGCGAGCCGATCGCGCCGGACAACCCGCTGCTCGCGATGGACAACGTGATCCTGACGCCGCACTCGCTGTGCTGGACCGACGAATGCTTCGATGCGATCGCGCGCGAAGGGCTCGGCTGCATCGTCGACTTCTCGCTGGGGCGCACGCCGCGCTCGGTCGTCCGCGCCGACTGAAGCGCATCGGCTCGCCCGCGCGCGGCGCGATGGCTTGCGGCGATCGGCCGCAGCGTTCTGCGATACTTGCCGCAGACGCACTGGAGTCAGCGCATGTCCCCGTCTCACCCTCGCCTTGCGCGGATCCTGCAGCCGCTGCCGGTTCTCGTGCTCATGCTGTGGCTGCTGGCAGGCGTCAGCGTCGCGCAGCCGCCGAAGCCCGGCCCGTACGTGCCCTCGCCCGACAGCGTCGTCGCCGCGATGCTGCGGATGGCGCAGGTCGGCCCCGCCGACCGGGTGATCGACCTGGGCTCGGGCGACGGGCGCATCGTGCTGACCGCCGCTCAGCTGTACGGCGCAAGCGGCTTCGGCGTCGAGATCCGCGACGAGCTGGTCGCGCTGTCGAACCAGACCGCACGGCAGGCCGGCCTCGAGGAGCGCGTGCGTTTCATCAAGCAGGACATGTTCACGACCGACATCTCGAACGCGACCGTGGTGACGATGTACCTGCTGCCCGACCTGGTCAATCGCCTGTCGGACAAGCTGCAGCAGGAGCTTCGGCCGGGCACCCGCGTGCTTTCGCACGATTATCCGATCGCGGGCTGGCTGCCGGATGCGCGCGAGACGTTCGAGGAGCCCGAGAAGGAAAAGGCGACCGGAATTCCGCGCGCGACGATCTACCTGTACCGGATTCCGGCCCCGGTTGCCGGCCGCTGGTCGCTGCAGGTTCCGGCAGCCGTCAGCCAGCAGCCGATCGCGCTCGCGCTCGACCAGCAGTGGCAGAAGGTCGGCGGGATCGCGCAGATCGGCGGACGCGAAATGCCGTTCCACGACATCCAGCTCAGCGGCGAGGCGCTGACGTTCGATCTCAGACTCGATCGCGCGCGGATCGCCCGCTTCAGCGGCCACGTCGACGGCGACGCGATCCGCGGCGAAGTCCGCGTCGGCGATTCGGTCGAGCGCTGGAGCGCACGGCGGACAGCTTCCGGAGGGTCGCGATGAGCACGCTGCTGCAGATCAATGCGGACCTTGCGGCCCACCGCGGCGTGCCCGATGCCGCCGAGCTGCAGGCACTGAAGGAATCGGGGTTTCGCGCGGTGGTCGACCTGCGGCTGCCCGAAGAGCGCGAGCACGGACTGGCGCCCGCCGAAGAGAAGGCCGAGGCCGAACGGATCGGGCTCGCGTACTCGAACGTTCCGGTGAGCCCGCAGCGGGTCGACCCGTCGCAGCTCGACGTGTTCCGGGCCGAGGTCGCGCGGCTGCCCCGGCCGATCGTCGTGCATTGCGCGTCGGGCAAGCGCTCGGGCAGCTTCGCGATGGTCGAGGCGGCGCTGCGCGAAGGACTGTCGGGCGACGAGATGCTGCGGCGTGCCGACGATCTGGGCGTCGGGCAGCGGTCGCCCGAGATTCGGCAGACCTATCGCCGCTATGTCGACGAGTACCTGCCGCGCGCGCCGATGCCCGAAGCCGGTCCGCTGCCGCCGACCACCAGCCGCGTCGAGCGCCACACGCATGAAGCGTTCAACCGCAGGATCGCCGCTGCCACCGAGCAATCGATTCGCGAGCTCGCCGCGAATCCGCAGCGCATCGACGAGCGGCTGGCCGAGCTCGATCGCGAATGGGACATGGAGCGCACGCTGGAGGCGAATGCGGCCGCGATCGCGCTGGCGGGCACCGTGCTCGGCGCCGCAGTCGACCGGCGCTTCCTCGTGCTGCCTGCGTTCGTCGCGGGGTTCCTGCTGCAGCATGCGTTGCAGGGCTGGTGTCCTCCGGTGCGGTTCTTCCGGCGCCGCGGCGTGCGCACCGCGCGAGAGATCGCGCACGAGCGCAACGCGCTGAAGGCGCTTCGCGGCGATTATCACGACGTCGATTCGGTCCGAGACCCGGCTGCGCGCGCCGACGCAGCGCTGCTGGCGGCGCGCAGCTGAGATGAATGCGCTGCGGCTGCTCGCGGGCGCCGCGATGGCGACCGCGGCCGTGGGGCTGTTTTTTGCCGAGAAGCGCCGGCCGCTGCGCCGCCCGACGCAGGCCGAGCCCGCGCGCACGCTGCGCAATCTGGTCATGGGCGCAGGCAGCCTCGCGGTGGTCGGGCTGATGCAGCGCCCGCTCGTCGGGCCGCTGGCCGAGCGCGTCGAGCGCAAGCGGCTGGGAATCGCGCAGCAACTTCCGCTGCCGGCGTGGGCCCGCGATGCGGTCGCGTTCGCGCTGCTCGACTACACGATCTACGTGTGGCACGTGCTCACGCACAAGGTGCCCGCGCTGTGGCGCTTCCATCTGGTCCACCACATCGACATGGACCTCGACACCACGACCGCGCTGCGCTTTCACGCAGTCGACATGGCGCTGTCGATCCCGTGGCGCGCAGGCCAGGTGCTGGTCTGCGGCGCATCGCCGCGGGCGATGCTTGCGTGGCAGACGTTCTTCTTCGTGTCGGTGCTGTTCCACCACAGCAACCTGAAGCTGCCGATCGCGCTCGAGCGCCGGCTCGTTCGCGTGCTGACCACGCCGCGAATGCATGGGATCCACCACTCGGCCGTCGCCGACGAGACCGGATCGAACTGGTCCAGCGGACTGAGCTTGTGGGACTACCTGCACCGCACCGCGCGGCTCGACGTGCCGCAGGACCGGATCACGATCGGCGTGCCCGCTTACCGCGATCCGTCCGATCTGCGGCTGGGGCCGTCGCTCGCGCTGCCGTTCGTGCGGCAGCGCGATGCGTGGCTGACGCAGGACGGGCGGCGCATCGGCCGCGACCCGGCCGAGCTTCAGCCCCGGGCGCTGCCGGCCTGACCGGCCGGCAGCAGCGCAGCATCGGTTCCGGGATCGGCGGCGTCAGCCGCGCGCCGGCTTGATGCCGGTGCCGATGTGGATCGGGTTCGTCAGCACCGCATTGCCCGACGGCTGCCGCCGATCGTCGACCATCCGCTCGAGCGCGTCGCGCACGCGCGCGAGCCGATCGTCGTCCAGACGGAGCGATGCGAGCACGTCGCCGACCACCGGGTTGCTGTTCGTCAGCCAGCTCCACAGCTGTTCCCCGGACGCGCACTCCAGGCGCTCGGTGATCGTCTCGATGCGGATCTGCGTGAGCCCCGCCCGGCCCATCTCCGCACGCAGCTTTGCCGGATCCTGCAGCTGGAACGGCAGCGGCGGCTGGGGCGGCCCGCTGAATCCGGGAACGACCGAGCCGATCGCCGCGACGAACATCGTGAAGAACTCGACCTCTTCCATCCGACCGAACACGTTCATCAGCACCCGGCCGCCGGGGCGCGTCACCCGCACCATCTCGGCGAGCCCTCGCGGCATGTCGGGAAACAGCATCACGCCGAACTGCGAGCCGGCCACGTCGAAGACATCGTCGTCGATTTGCAGCGCATGGCCGTCCATGACCTGCGTGCGCAGGTTCGACAGGCCTTCCTCCCGCGCCCGCGCCTGCAGGCGCTCGAGCATCGACGGCGACAGGTCGGTCGCCAGTACCTGTGCACCGAGCCGCGCGGCCGGCAGGCTCAGCGCGCCGCTGCCGGCGGCGACGTCGAGAAAGCGCTCGCCGGCGCGCAATCCGACCCGCTGCAGACCCTCGTGACCGAGCCACAGGTGCGTCGGCGTGATGTAGCGGTCGTAGCCGCTGGCAATGCGATCCCAAGCGGCGCGGATTTCGCGGTTGGATTCGATCGTCGCCTGAGTGTTCAATGCATCCATCGTTGGCTCCTTGCTGATCGTCGCTGACATCACCGCTGCAGTGCTTCGCGCAGCGCGGCGACGAACGCCTGCGGCTGCTCGATCGCCGGATCGTCGGCCGACGCCTCGATCACGTGCAGCGGCCAGCCGAAGCGCTCGCTGCTGGCCTGGGCAACCGCCAGCGGAGTCGCCAGGTCGTGCCGGCCCCAGATCAGATCGACGGGAATTGCAATCTGCGCCAGCATCTGCGGCGGAATCTGCGGCAGGCCGAACAGCTCCATCAGGCGCTGCTGCGCAGGCTTGAGCGCCGCCACCTGCGCGCGGTCCAGGTTGTAGGCTTTCAGTCGCTCCCAGCGCTCGCCCATCTGCGCGCGCAGCCGGTCCAGGTCGAACGCGCACTGACGCCACAGCGCATCGTGCGTGTCCGGCGCCGGCCGCGCCAGGAATTCGCCGAGCGCTGCACCGAACTGCGGCGCCGGAGCGAACGGCGCCAGGCCGAGCGCGTCGACCAGCGCGAGCCGATCCAGGCGCTCGCCTGCGACTGCGGCGTAACGCGCGGCAATCGCCCCGCCGACGATGTGCCCCAGCAGCGCCGGCGGTTCGTCGCAGGTGCGATCGATCAGCGCGTCGAGCCAGCCGAGCACCCGATCGATGTCGGCCGACGCCTCGATCGCAGCGGTGTCGCCGTGCGCAGGCAGATCGGGAGCAATGACGCGGCGCGTGCGGACCAGCTCCGGTATCACCCGCAGCCACCGTGCCGCATGCTCGCCGGGGCCGTGCAGCAGCACCAGCGGCGGCCCTTCGCCGCCCTCGAGGACGGCTGTCGCGATCCCTGCAAGCGGCAGCTGCCGCTGCGAAACCGGCACGTCGGCCAGCAGCCGCGCGCGCGGCGCGTTCGTCACGAATTGTTCGTCCATGATTGCCTCCATCTCGGCCCGATTCCGATGGCCGTGGAGACCACGTTAGCCGGCGCGGACCGGCGAGCGCATCCGAAGAAGCACCCATCGGGATCCGGTCGAGCCGCTGGGTAATTCGCCGCATCCGCATCGGGCCTCAGGGCGCTCGGAAGCGCCGGCTCGGATCAGATCAGCCCGTTCTCGTAGGCCGAGGCAGTGGCGGCCGCTCGCGACGAAACGCCCAGCTTGTCGAAGATGTTGCTGACGTGCCGATCCACCGTCTTCTCGCTCAGCGACAGCTCGGCTGCGATTTCGCGATTGGTCTTGCCGGCAGCGACCGAACGCAGCACCTGGACCTCGCGCGCCGTCAGGTTCGCGCGGCCGTCCGGCGATCCGCGCTGCAACAGCGAGTCGACGCGCGCCACGTCCGGCCGCGCCTGCAGCCGCTCGAACAGCTGGCGCGCTGCCTGCAGCTCGAGCTCTGCGCCGTCGCGATCGCCGATGGCGCGGCACGCGGCGCCGATCAGCATCCGCGTGCGTCCGACCTCGTACGGCACGTCGAGGTGCTGCCACGCGTGGCACGCCGCCCGCAGCGGCACCAGCGCGGCTTGCGGCTCGCCGCCCGCCAGCTCGATTGCGCCTTGCGCCTGCGCGGCCTGCGCCCGCAGCAGTGCCGCTCCGAGCGATTCCGCGCAGCGCTGCAGCTCCTCCAGCGCCGCGCGCGCCTCGTCCAGCTGCGCGTTCGCGAGCATGATCTCGATGAACGCCGGCAGCAGCTTTGCGCGCAACAGCGGGTCCGCCGTCTCGAGCAGCACGCGGCGGATCTGCGTCGCCGCGGCATCGGGCCGGCGCTGCGCAAGCCTCAGCAGCGCGAGCCCCGGCTGCGGATCGGCGCCCGACTGGCTCGCGAGCCGATACGCGCGCTCCGCCGCTTCCAGCTCGCCGCGCAGCCGGTAGACCTCGGCCTGCTGATAGAAGGCCGCTGCCGGCGCGTGCGGGGCGCCCTGGCGCGCAGGACGTTCGCATGCGCGTGTCGCCTCGGCAATGGCTTCGGTCCACGCGCCGTTCAGCTGCAGGATCTCGGCGCGATGCACCAGGCATGCGTCGGTGAAGGCGACCAGCTGCGGCTGCCGGTCGCACCATTGCGCCAGCGCGGAGGTCCACTCGCGCGCTCGCCGCACGTCGCAGATCTGCTGGCAGCTGTCGATGACGCTGCAATAGACCAGTCCCGTCATCAGCGGCGACAGCTCGTCGGCAGTGACCGCGACCATCGCTTCGTCGAGCAATGCCAGGCCCTCGTCGACCCGCCGTTGCTGGATCCATGCGCGCCCCAGCAGGTGTCGGGCGCACGCGATCAGGTCAGCATCGGCGAAGCGCTCGCCGATCGCCACGGCACCGGCCGCAAGCGCCGCGGCGGCAGCGCCGTCGCTGCGCCGCAGATGCTGCTCGATCACCGGCAGCAGCAGGTATCCTTGCTCGACGCACTCG
>DATLGW010000099.1:0-2295 GCA_035540315.1 Burkholderiaceae bacterium
CATCGGCGACGGTCGCGAGCTGGTTTGCCATTAGCACGCGCGGCGCGCCCGCTTCGGCGGCGATCAGCCCCTGGTGGACGTTCGCGACGGTGATCCCCCACGCGCCGCCCCCCAGCTGGTCGGCGAACAGCTGCGGCGCCAGCGTCGTCTTGCCGTGCGGGCACAGGCTCGTGCCGGTTTCGGCGACGAAGCGGCCGAACCACGACGCGTTGTGACGCAGCGCGGATTCGAGCAGCACTGCGACCGGCAGCGGCAGATCGCCGCGCCACAGCCACAGATCCTGCGCAGCCGCATCGGCGACACGAAACGCGGGCCGCTCGATCGGGAATCCCTTGAAGCTCGCGTCGAGTGTTTCGGCGAGCACCTGTTCGAGCGTCGGCATCGCAGCGAGCCTCCGTGCTTCAGTCGTCGATCGTCAGCGCCAGGCTTTCCTTGATCTCTTCCATGACCACGTAGCTGCGCGACTCGCGCGCCCCCGGCAGCGCGAGCAGCCTGTCGCCGAGCAGCTTGCGGTACGCGTTCATCTCCGGGATCCGCGCCTTGATCAGGTAATCGAAGTCGCCGGACACCAGATGGCATTCGAGCACGTTCGGCAGCTTCAGCACCTCGCGCTTGAACTCGTCGAAGATCCGGCCCGACTTCGCCGACAGCCGGATCTCGACGAACACGAGCAGCGTGTGCCCGAGCGCCTGCGGATTCAGCCGCGCATGATAGCCGCTGATCACGCCGTCGCGCTCGAGCCGCTTCACGCGCTCGCTGCACGGCGTCACCGACAGTCCGACCTGCTGCGCAAGATCGGTCATCGACATGCGGCCCTCGGCCTGCAGCGCGCGCAGGATCTTGCGGTCGATCCGGTCGAGCGGCCGGGTCGAAACGGACGAAACCCTTGCCATCAAAAGATCCTGCAAATTGGACTGCAATCAGATTTAATCCTGCCTTCCGCCATCAATTTGGTCTAAAAAACTGCCGAACCAGTCATATAGTAGCGTGAATCACTGATCGTGTTCGGAGACGAATTCCATGCGCGTTATCGTTGTCGGCGGCGGCGTCATCGGCGTGACGACCGCCTATGCCCTGGCCCGCTCCGGCGTGCGTGTCACCCTGGTCGACCGCCAGCCGGCGGCCGCGCTGGAGACGAGCTACGCGAATGCCGGCCAGATCTCGCCGGGCTATGCGGCCCCGTGGGCGGCGCCCGGCGTGCCGTTTAAAGCGCTGAAGTGGCTGCTGCAGCGGCATGCGCCGCTGGCCGTTCGTCCCGACGGCACGCTGTTCCAGCTGCGCTGGCTGGCGCAGCTGCTTGCGCAGTGCACGCCGCAGCGCTACGCGGTCAACAAGGAGCGGATGCTGCGGCTGGCCGAGTACAGCCGCGACTGCCTGCGCGAGCTCCGGGCCGAGACCGGGATCGCCTATGAAGGCCGGCAGCTCGGCACGCTGCAGGTGTTCCGTGACCCGGCGCAGCTTGCAGCGGCCGATCGCGACGTCGCCGTGCTGCGCCAGCACGGCGTGCCGTACGAGCTGCTCGACCGGGATGCGCTGCTGCGCGTGGAGCCTGCGCTGGCGCACAGCCAGGCGCCGCTGGTGGGCGCGCTGCGGCTGCCGGGCGACGAGACCGGCGACTGCCACCTGTTCACGCAGCGACTGGCCGAGCTGGCGCGGGGCCTTGGCGTCGAGTTCCGGTTCGGAGCGACGGTCGAGCGGCTGAACGTGGCCGGTGGACGCGTGGAATCGGTCAGCGTCGACGGCGAGCCGCTGCAAGCCGATCATGTCGTGGTCGCGTTGGGCAGCTACTCGCGATCGCTGCTTGCGCCGCTCGGCATCGCGTTGCCGGTCTACCCGGTCAAGGGTTACTCGCTGACGATCCCGATCCGCGATGCGGCGCTCGCGCCGCGCTCGACGGTGATGGACGAGACCTACAAGGTCGCGATCACGCGCTTCGACGATCGGATCCGGGTCGGCGGCATGGCCGAGCTCGCCGGCTTCGATTCGAAGCTGAACCCGCGCCGGCGCGAGACGCTGAACAAGGTCGTCTCGGAGCTGTTCGGCGGCTCCGGCAATCTCGCCGCAGCCGAATTCTGGACGGGCCTGCGGCCGATGACGCCCGACGGCACGCCGCTGGTCGGCGCCAGCGGCATCGGCCGGCTATGGCTGAACACCGGCCACGGCACGCTCGGCTGGACGATGGCGTGCGGTTCGGCGCGGCTGTTGACCGACCTGATGCTGCAGCGCCAGCCCGAGATCAGTCCAGCGGGGCTCGACCTGTCGCGGTACGGGCGGGCGACGCGCGGGGCAGCGGGC
>DATLGW010000100.1:0-2258 GCA_035540315.1 Burkholderiaceae bacterium
GTCGGGTACCGCATCCCCGCGCCAGCCCACGTGCTGATCCGGGCGGGCCAGCACCAGCCGGTGCCGGTATGCTGCGGGCACGTCGCCGGCCGCCACGTCGAGCACCGCCAGCGGCATCCCGACCGCACGGGCGGCCGCCGCAAGCGGCTCGACGTCGACCGACGCGTCGAACCGTAGCAGCGTGTAGCCGTCCGACAGCGCGTCGTACAGCGACCGGCCGTCGGCCAACCGGAAATGCGGCAGCCGGCAGCCCGGCACCGTCGACTCGGTGAAGCTGCCCATCGTGTACGGCGGCGGCGTGTCGTCGTCGTAGGCGATGATCGGCGAGTCGTCGTAGAAGTAGCCGAAGTTCAGCCCGGCGGCGCAATACTGCTGCACGTTCAGGTCGTAGGCGTCGCGGCCGACGCGTTCTCGCGCCGCCTCGCCGGCCGGACCCCCATCCTCGATCTCGGCAGGTACGCCAGCGCGGCGCTTGCTCATCTCGTGCGCGTGGTTCATCGCGAAGTGCGATACCTGCTCGGTGATCGGCAGCCGCTCGCGCTCGTACGCATCGACGATCGCCGCCGGCGCCCAACCTTTCAGGTGCGCAGCCAGCAGCCACGCGAGGTTCGCCGCGTCGGCAATGCCGGCGTTCATCCCGTAACCGGCATACGGGACCCACAGATGCGCCGCGTCGCCGCACAGGAACGCGCGCCGATCGCGGAAACGGTCGGCGACCAGCCGCCGGCCGAACCAGTCCTCCTTCGCGATCACCTCGTATTCGAAATCGCCGCCGACCCCGAGGATCTGCCGGATCGCCCAGTCGCGGTCGACCGACTCGAAGTCGGGCTCGTCGTCGCGCAGGTAGTTGTGCACCAGCCAGGTCTCGCGCCCGTCGATCGCGTACACGTTGCCGCTGCGGCGCGGGTTCAGCGAGAACGTGCCCCACGCGGGCGGCGCCTTCAGCAGCGACAGCAGCGCCGGCGCGCGGATGTGGGTCGACTGCACCCGCTGCACGACTGCGTCGCCGACCAGCGTCGCGCCGATCGTTCGGCGCACCAGCGAGCGGCCGCCGTCGCAGCCGATCAGGAACTGCGCCTGCAGCCGCCGCTCGACGCCGCTTTCCAGGTCGCGCACGGTCGCCACGACAGCGTCTTCGCGCTGCTCGAACGACTGCAGCTGCGTGCGGCACAGGATCGTCACGCGCCGCTGCGCATGCTCGAACAGGATCGGCTCCAGGAAGATCTGGTTGATCCGGTGCGGCGGCTCCGGCGTGGGCCACCAGGTATCGGGCCCGCCGGTGGCGGTATAGCGGTCGCGGCGGCACGGGATCGGAATCCGAGTCAGCTCGATTCCGGTGGTCGTGGTCCGGTACGCGACGTCGTTCGGATAGTCCGGCGGCAGCCCGGCGTTCCTGACCGCCGGTGCAACGCCGAGCCGGCGAAAGATCTCCATCGATCGCGCCGACACGTGATTGCATTTGACGCTCGGCGGCTCGCCGCGGTGACGCGACTCGACGACGACGACTTCGACGCCCCGCGCCGACAGATCCAGCGCGATCGTCAGGCCCACCGGGCCCGCGCCGATCACCAGCACCTGTGTGCTGCGTTCGGTTGCTGCTCCCATCATGCTCCCGGTCGACTGCACTCGCGCGCGCGCATCCGCTCGACGTAACGCGCGAGCAGATCGATCTCGACGTTGACCCGCGCGCCCGGCGCCAGCCGCTTGAGCGTCGTCACCGCCAGCGTGTGCGGAATCAGGTTGATATCGACGCGCGCGGTTCCGTCGTCGTCGTCGCCGACCGCATTGATCGTCAGGCTCACGCCGTCGATCGCGATCGACCCTTTGTACGCGACGTATTTCGCCAGCGTCGCCGGCACCCGGACTTCCAGCCGCATCGATTCGCCCGCGCGCTCGAACGCGCAGACTTCGCCGACGCCGTCGACGTGACCGCTGACCAGGTGACCGCCGAGCCGATCCGACAGCCGCAGCGCCTTCTCGAGGTTGACTTCGCCGAGCGCGCCCAGGCCTGCGGTGCGCGACAGGCTCTCGCGCGACACGTCGACCGCGAATCCGCGCTCGCTGCGCGCGACCACCGTCATGCAGGCGCCCTGGATCGCGATCGAGTCGCCTATCGCGACGTCCTCCAGCGGCAGTCCGCCGCCATCGATCTGCAGCCGCACGCCGGCAGCGGGGCCGTCGCCGATTGCGTCGATTCGTTCGATGCGGCCGACCGCCGCGACGATTCCGGTGAACACACCGCTCTCCTGTAGCAGGAT
>DATLGW010000101.1:0-2328 GCA_035540315.1 Burkholderiaceae bacterium
GGCGAACCTGCGCTTCGTGATCTACAGCGCTGCGGTCGCGGCCGACTTCCGCCGCGTGCCGCAGCCGCTGCGGATGCTGATCGGTTACCTGACGACCGATACCGGACTGGCCGCCTACCTGGCCGCGCGCGCGAGCGGCGACGAGCCGCAGCGGCGAACCGCGCAGTTCCTCGGCGCCAACGGCGCGGTCTGGGGGTTCTGGCAGCTGGGCTCGCTTGCGGGGATCGCGCTGGCCGGCGCGCTGCCGCCCACCTCCGGGCTGGCTTTCGTCGGCGTGCTGGCGATCCTGGCGCTGGTCGGGCCGATGCTGGTCACGCGCGCAGCGATTGCGGCGGCGGCCGCCGCCGCAATCGTCGCGACGCTCGGCGCGCACTGGCCGTATCGGCTCGGCATGCTGGCGGCGATCGCAGCCGGCGTGATCGCGGCGCTGGCGTTCGATCGCGGTGGAGCGGGCCAGCGCTGATGCCGGGCGCCGATCAGATCTGGCTCGCGATCGCCGGCATGACGCTGGTCGTCGTGCTGACTCGCAACGCATTCCTGATCGCGCCGCGGCACTGGCAGCCTCGGGGGGGTCGTCGAGCGCGCGCTGCGGTACTCGCCGCTGGCCGCGCTGGTGGCGCTGGTCGTGCCCGAGGTGATCGCGCCGGCGTTGCAGCCGCAGGCGAGCTGGCTGTCGGTGCTGCACGACGGCCGGCTGCCGGCGGCGATCGTGCTGCTGGCCGCCGCCCGCGCCAGCCGCAACGCGTTCGTGGGTTTGGCCGCCGGGGTCGTCGTCTACCTGTCGCTGGTCGGGGTCTGACGGGAAGCGCCGGTCACGGCGCGGCCGCTCGAACGGTCAGCTGGACCAGGTCCGCCTGCCGCCGGGTGCCGGTCTTCTCCATCACCGAGTGCAGCTGGGTGCGCACCGTGTGCAGCGACAGGTTCTGCATCTTCGCGATCTGCTTGAGGTCGTGGCCCGCCGCCAGCAGGCTCGCCAGCCGTGCTTCGGCCGGCGTGAGCTCGAACAGCGCGCCGATGAACTGCGGATCGGGCACCTCGCCCAGCCGCGGATGCGTGATCGACAAAAGCACGCACCTGTTGCGACCGAACGCGCCCATCGCCGACTCCGCCGACATGTCCCACAGCGTGCACAGCGCGACTTCGCCGCCGGCGCCGCCCAACCGCAGCGCCCGGCGCGCGCCGGACGTTCCCGGCGCGGTGACTTGCTGCAGCGCCTGCATCAGCGCGGCATCGGCGTCGCGGTCGCGCGCCGAGAGCCGGTCGGTCGCGATGAACAGCCGCGACTCGGCAAGGTATCGGTCGGCCGCCGGATTGCGGGCGGCGATCATGCCGCTGGGCGACAACAGCAGCATCGGCTGGTCCGACGACAGCATCATCCGCTGCCCGACGGTCGCCGTCAGCGACAGCCGCTCGACCCGCTGCGCGATCCGCAGCGCGGCGACCCAGTGCCCGAGGTAGCGGCTGGCCAGCGACACCTCGTCGGACGAGAACTCGGGCGCATCGACCGAGCGGACGATGCTGCCGATGGCGATGTGACGGCCCGTCTCGGCGACCTTCGCGCCGAGCAATGACTTGATCCCGTATGGCTTCCAGTACTCGTCGTAGAAGCGGTGCCCGTTCATCCGCTCGGGCGGGAACTCCACGGCCGAATGCAGCACCGTGCCGATCGGCCGAGCGGCGAACGCCTTCGTGTGCGGGTCGATCCGGTGGTATTCGCGGATGTAATCGAGCAGCGCATCGACCGCGACGCCGTGCGGCTGCTCGCATACCGCGAGCTCGCCGCTGGCGCGGTCCACGACCAGGTACTGGCAGACCATCGCATCGAATTCGCCCGACAGCGCATGCAGCGCCTCCGGCCAGGCAAGGGCGCCGGTGGCGGCCTCGTACAGCGCGCGCACCACTCGATCCTCGATGTCGAGCATCCCGAGTCCCCTCTCGACCTCCGACCCCTTGCCGCTGGGTGGAAAGGCTTAACTCGTTTGGATGATGCCTGTTCGAGCCAGCTGCGGCATCCCCCAGTTGGGGCACAAACGGGATCCGGAAGGGTCGGTGCGACGTCGGTCAGCTCTGCAGCACCTGCCGCCACAGCAGCGTCACGGCATCGCGCTGCTCGGCGAGCTGCTGCGGCGGAACCCGCGCATAACGCGCGTCGTTGAGCCTGAGCGTGTGCTGGCGGCGCCGGTAGTCCCGGTAGGCCTGCGCGACCCGGTCGGCGAGCGCCGCATCGATCAGGCCGGCGGCCGCCGACCGCAGCAGCAGCGCGATGTTGCCGACGTTGTCCAGCAACTCCGGGCGCTGTGCCGAATGGGCGAGCACGAGGTACTGGAC
>DATLGW010000102.1:0-2322 GCA_035540315.1 Burkholderiaceae bacterium
GGCTGACCGAGGTCAACCGCCGGCACGGGATGCCGAACGCGATCGTCGCGCACGCGTGGTTCCATACGCCCGAGGCCGAGCAGATCCTTGCGCAGCAGGCGAGCTTTCCGCTGGTGCGCGGCATCCGCTCCAAGCCGGCGACGTCGCCGTCGCCCGACACGATGACGCCGGGTGCGCCGGGGACGATGGGGGATCCGGCGTGGCTGCGCGGGTTCGCGCTGCTCGAGAAGTACGGCCTGTCGTGGGACCTGCGCGTGCCGTTCTGGCATCTGGCGGAGGCGGCGGAGGTCGCGCGCTGCTTTCCGCACGTGCGGATCGTGCTGAACCACACCGGCTTTCCATGGGACCGCAGCGACGAGGGGCTGCGCGCTTGGCGCCGCGCGATGGAGCGGATCGCCCGGTGCGAGAACGTGTTTCTGAAGGTTTCGGAGTTCGGGCTGAAGGATCGGCCGTGGGAGTACGAGTCGAACCGCCGCGTCGTGCTCGATGCGCTGTCGATCTTCGGCGTGGCGCGCTGCATGTTCGCGACGAATTTTCCGGTGGCCGGGCTGCGGATCGGCTACGACGCGCTGGTGCGCTCGCTGCGGCGGATGCTCGCGCACCTGACGCCGGCCGAGCGCGCCGCATTCTTCTGGCGCAATGCGCAGGCGTTCTACCGGCTGCAGCTCGCGGACGACGCGAGCGCGGACGACCGGCGCGGCTGACCGAATCGCCGAATCGCTGCGGACCGCGCATAATGCCGATCGAGCCGGCGGCATCGGGGCTGCCGCCGGCGCCTGTCGCGCTGCCGGCGAATCGGCCGCAGCGTTCATTCAAGGTGGGGGACTCGAAATGATCGGTTCGAAGAGATTCAGGTTCGCCGCGGCCGGCGCCGTTGCGCTGGCCGGCGTCGCGTTTGCGCCGGTCGCGAGCGCGCAGGAAAGCTGCCCGGTGCGGCTCGGCGGCGTGGTCGCGCAGACCGGCGCGCAAGGACCGGTCGGCAAGGTGATCGCCGACGCCGGCCGGCTCGCGGTCGAGCAGTTCAACAAGGCCGGCGGCGTCAAGGGCTGCCAGGTCGAGTTCATCATCCGCGACGACACCAGCCAGCCGTCGGTGGGGCTGGACGCGGCGCGGTTCCTGGTCGACGTGCAGAAGGTCCATGCGATCGTCGGGCTGGTGGGCAGCGGCACTGCGCTGCAGGTCGTCAATTCGGTGTCGGCGCCGAATCGCGTGCCGACCGTCGCCTGCTGCGCCGTCACGCCCGCGCTGACGCGAATGGCCGAAGAAGGCAAGACCGGCGGGTACTTCTTCCGCACGATCCCGACCGCGCGGTCGATGGCGCTCGCGCATGCGAAGGCGGCGGTCGACAAGGGCTACAAGAAGACGGTGATCCTGTACATCAACAACGACTTCGGCACCGGCACTGCGCCCGACGCGAAGCTCGCGCTCGAGAAGCTCGGCGGCAACGTCGCGGGGATGATCGCCTACAACGAGAACCAGCCGTCGTACCGCGCCGAGGTGCAGCGCGCGCTCGCGCTCGATCCGGACTCGATGATCCTGATCGGGCTGTCGCAGGACGGCACCGTGGTGCTGCGCGACTGGTTCGCGCTCGGGGGAACGCAGAACGTGATCCTGCACAACACGATGCGTTCGATGGACGTGATCAAGGGCGTCGGCGAGAAGTTCCTGACCAAGGCGGTCGGCGTCGACAACGGCCAGGCATCGGGTCCGTCGGCCGAGGCGTTCAACAAGGCGTTCCAGGAAGCGTACAACCGCCCGGCGGTGGGCCCCGGGCTGCACACGATGTACGACGCGGTCGCGGTCACGCTGCTGGCGATGCAGGCGGCGCCGAGGCTCGACGGCCCGTCGATCCGCGATGCGCTGCGCGCGGTGCAGGATCCGGCCGGCACCGAGGTGCTGCCCGGCGTCGACGGGCTGAAGAAAGGGATCGACGCGCTGAAGGCCGGACAGAAGATCCGCTACGTCGGCGCGACCGGGCCGTTCCGGTTCGATCGCAACGGCGACGTCACCGGACCGATGCTGATCTGGAGGCTCGAGGACGGCAAGATCGTCACCGAGAAGACGCTGTCGCTCGAGGAGATGAACGAGCTGGCGCGCAAGGCCGGGTTCTGAGCGCGATCGGACGGCGACGATGGCGGCGAGGGGCGCAATCGGATGAGCGGTGAGATCGTCGAGCGAATCACGCTGGCGCCGGGATACACGATCTCGCGGCTGGCCAAGGGCAACTGGCAGCTCGCTGCCAAGCACGGCAAACCCTACCCGCAGGATCTCGCGATCGAGGACATGCGCCGCTTCGTCGAGGCGGGAATCAACGCGTTCGAC
>DATLGW010000103.1:0-2188 GCA_035540315.1 Burkholderiaceae bacterium
AGAAGGCCGGCGCCAAGAAGGCTGGCGCCAAGAAGGCCGGTGCCAAGCGCGCCGGTGCTCGCAAGGCCTCCGGCGCGAAGAAGTCGGCTGCCAAGAACGGCGGCGGTGAAAAAGCCGCTGCCAGCTCCGCGGCGACCGGCACCAGCGCGCCTGCAGCCAAGCCGATGAACCCGGCGGCCGCATGGCCGTTCCCGACCGGCAACAAGCCGTAAGGACGTCACTGACAAGAACAAGCGACCGCCGCGACCCGCGGCGGCGAAAACGGTTCTGAAACACTCCGATCGCGCCGCAAGGCGCGATTTTTTTCGGCTGCGGCGCACTTGCGGATGCGCCGCTCGCGCCGGCGCCGCGCCGGTCCGGACGCTGTCCGGACGCTGCGACACGCACGTGTCGTCGCGCGGATGGGTATGCGACAATCCGTCCCCACCATGAGAGCGCTGTGGTTAGTGATCGAGACGCTGGGCAGCCTGCTGTCCATCGCCTGCGTGCTGCGCGCGTATGCGCATCGGATCCACCTGAACCCGCGCAACCCGATCAGCGTGTTCCTTGCGGCGCTGACCGACTGGCTGGTGCGCCCGTTGCGCCGGCTGATTCCGGCGTCGCCGGCAATGGACTGGGCGAGCGTGCTGGCCGCGCTGCTGGTGGCGATGGTGACCGCCACGCTGTTCTACCTGATCGTCGGCGGCGTGCAGGTTCCCAATGCCGGCGCAGTGCTGTTCGTCGCCTGCCTGTGGCTGATCCGCTGGACGCTGTGGCTGGTGATGGGGATCGTGATCGTCTACGCGATCCTGTCGTGGGTGAACCCGTATGCGCCGCTTGCGCCGGCGTTGAGCCAGCTCGCGTCGCCGCTGCTGGCGCCGTTTCGCCGTTTCGTGCCGCTGATCGGCGGCGTCGACCTGTCGCCGCTGGTGCTGATCATCGTCGTGCAGGTCCTGCTGATGCTGATCAACCCGGTCTCGCTGCCGATGATGCTGCGGTGATCGCCGCGGCCGCTGGCGCGGCCAGACGCGCGCTGGGTCAGCCCGGCCCGAGCGTCGTCCCGTAGGCTTCGCGGAACCGGCGCGCGACGTCGTCGCGATCGATCGCGTGGTTCTGCGGGCCCTGGTGCTCGATCTTGATCGCGCCGAGCACGCTGCCCAGCCGCGCCGATTGCAGCCAGCCGTGGCCTTCGGCGAGCCCGTACAGCAGCCCGGCACGGTACGCATCGCCGCATCCGGTCGGATCGACCGCGCGCGCGATCGGCGCGGCCGGAATCGCGTGGGTGCGGCCCGACTCGTGCAGCACCGAGCCCTCGGCGCCGCGGGTCACGATCAGAGCCTGCACCGTCTCGGCGATCTTGCGCTCGGACCACCCGGTCTTCTCGGTCAGCAGCCCGCACTCGTAGTCGTTGACGGCGACGCCGGTCGCGCGCGAGATCAGCTCGCGCAGCTCGTCGCCGCCGAACATCGGCAGGCCCTGGCCCGGATCGAACAGGAACGGGATCCGCTGCTCGGCGAACTCGGCCGCATGCCGCAACATCGCCTGCTTGCCGTTCGGTGCGACGATGCCCCACGCCGCCGGCTGCGATCCCGCCACGCCGACGTGATGCGCGGCGCCCATCGCGCCCGGATGGAACGCGGTGATCTGGTTGTCGGCCAGATCGGTCGTGATGAACGCCTGCGCGGTGAACTGGTCGTCGAAGCGCGCGATCGCGCGGGTGTCGACTCCGAGCTGCGCAAGCCGCTGCACGTAATCGGCTCCGTCATGGCCGACTGCCGCCAGGATCGCCGGCTGCCCGCCAAGCTGCGACAGGTTGTACGCGATGTTGGCCGCGCAGCCGCCGAACTCGCGCTTGAGCCGCGGCGTCAGGAACGACACGTTCAGCATGTGCACGCGGTCGGGCAGGATGTGGTCCTTGAAAAACCCGTCGAACACCATGATGGTGTCGAACGCAACCGAACCGCTGATCAGCACTCTCTTCGTCATCGATCGCTCGCTTCATGGCGTGCCGTGGGCACGCGCGGGTTAGCGAAGGCCCTGCAAGACCTTCGTCAGGGGTAGAACAGCGCGACCGAGTAGCCGGTCGGCGCAAGCCCCCGGTGCTCGAGCGCGATTCGGATCGGCCATTCGGAGCGGCCGGCCAGGCCTGCTGCCGCCTGGGTCGTCAGGTAGTCGGCCGGAGGAATCACCTTGCGCACCAGCACCGCAC
>DATLGW010000104.1:0-3322 GCA_035540315.1 Burkholderiaceae bacterium
GTGCCGTCGCAGCGATGCCGCGGTCGCGGCGCCGATCGCTGAACCGGAGACGACGATGCAGGATTTCGCAGGCAAGGTCGCAGTGATCACCGGCGCGGGCAGCGGCTTCGGCCGCGAGTTCGCGCGGCTGGGCGCGCAGCTGAGGATGAAGCTCGTGCTCGCCGACGTGCAGCAGGATGCGCTCGAGCAGGTCGCGACCGAGCTGCGCGCTGCCGGGGCCGAAGTGCTCGCCGAGCGCGTCGACGTGTCGCAGGGCGATCAGGTCGACACCCTGGCGCAGCGCTCGAGCGACGCGTTCGGGGCAGTGCACCTGCTGTTCAACAATGCCGGGGTTGCGGCCGGCGGGCTGGTGTGGGAGCACACGACGAAGGACTGGGACTGGGTTCTCGGCGTGAACCTGTGGGGGGTCATTCACGGCGTGCGTGCGTTCGCGCCGCGGATGCTCGCGCATGGCGAGGAGGGCCACATCGTCAATACCGCGTCGGTCGCGGGGCTGCTGTCGCCGCCGCTGATGGGCGTGTACAACGTCAGCAAGCACGCCGTGGTCACGCTGACCGAGACGCTGTATCACGATCTGCGGGTCGCGAACGCGAAGATCGGATGCTCGGTGCTGTGCCCGGCGTTCGTGCCCACCGGCATCCACGAGTCGCAGCGCAACCGGCCGGCCGCGCTGTCCGAGAACCGCGCACCGACGGCCTCGCAGATCGCCGCGCGCAGAGCCTCCGAAAAGGCGGTGACGTCGGGCAAGATCTCCGCGGCGACGGTCGCGCAGATGACGTTCGACGCGATCCGCGAGCGGCGCTTCTACGTGATCACGCACCCGAAGATCCTGCCGTCGGTCGAGTTGCGGCTGCAGGACATCGTCAACCAGCGCAATCCGAGCGATCCGTTCAGCTTCAAGCCGGAAGTGTCGGCGAAGCTGGGCGAAGAACCGCCGGTCTGACCGCAGCCTGTCCGTCCGAGATGGCGCGCGCCGACTTCACGTTCACCCATCCGCTGCGGGTCCGCTGGGCCGAGGCGGACATGCAGGGCGTCGTGTTCAACGGTCACTACCTGACGTACTTCGATGTCGGAATCACCGAGTACTGGCGAGCGATCTTCTACGGCGATGCGGCGCAGATGCGTGAAACCCTGGATCGGCTGTACGTGGTCAAGTCCACGGTGGAGTACCACGCGTCGGCGAACTTCGACGACGCCCTCGACGTGTGCGTGCGCATCGCGCGGCTTGGACGCTCCAGCATCCGGGTGCTGTTCGAGTTGCACCGAGGCGGCGCGCACCTGGTCAGCGGCGAGAACGTGTACGTGCACGCCCACGCCGGCCGCTCGGAGCCGCTGCCCGAGGCGCTGCGCGTGCACGTGCAGCGCTTCGAGCGCACGCCGCTGCAGGACTGACATGGCGGAACGGCTGCGGCTCGGAGGCTGGGACGAGGTCGGCGCCGATGCGCAGCGCGTGCGAACGGCGGTGTTCGTGCTCGAGCAGGGAATTCCGATCGAGCTCGAGTGGGACGAACAGGATCCCGTGTCGCTGCACGCGGTCGCGTATGTCGACGGCGAGCCGGTGGCGACCGGACGGCTGCTGCCGGATTCGCACATCGGCCGGATGGCGGTGCTGGCGGCGCACCGGCGCAGCGGTCTCGGCGGCCGGATCCTGCAGCGGCTGATCGAGGCGGCTCGCGCGCGCGGGGACCGCGCGGTCGAACTGAATGCGCAGTCGTACGTGTGCGCGTTCTACGCGAGGCACGGCTTCGAGATTTGCAGCGAGGAATTCGAAGAGGCCGGAATTCCGCACCGCGCGATGCGGCTCGGGCTGCGCTGAACGCGCTCAGCGCTGCCGCTCGGCAGCGGCGAGCAGCGCCAGGTTGCCACCGGCCGCGGCGGTGTTGACCGTCACGACCTGCTCCGCTGCGAACCGCAGCAGATAGCTCGGCCCGCCGGCCTTGAAGCCGGTGCCGGACAGCCCTTCGCCGCCGAACGGCTGCGACCCCACCACGGCGCCCACGATGTTGCGGTTCACGTACACGTTGCCGACCCGGGCGCGGGCGGCGACGTAGCGGGCGCGGGCGTCGATCCGGGTGTGGATTCCCAGCGTCAGCCCGTAACGCATCGCGTTGATCGCGGCGATCACTGCATCGAGGTCGTCGATCGCGAACCGCGCGACGTGCACGATCGGCCCGAAATGCTCGCGATCGAGCTCGCCGATGCCGTCGATCTCGACCAGCGCCGGCGCGACGTAGGTGCCGTTCAGCCCCCCCGGCAACGGCGTGCGCACGATCCGGCGCCCGCGCGCGTGCAGCGAATCGAGGTGCGCGACCAGCGCGGCGCGGGCGCTGTCGTCGATGACCGGTCCGACGTCGGTTGCCGGGTCGGACGGATCGCCGACCGCCAGCGTCGCCATCGCGCCTTCGATCATCCGCTGCAACTCGTCGGCGATCTCGTGCTGCAGGTACAGCACCCGCAGCGCGCTGCAGCGCTGGCCGGCCGAACGGAATCCGGACGAAATGACCGCATCGACGACCTGCTCGGGCAGCGCAGTCGAGTCGACGATCATCGCGTTCTGGCCGCCCGTCTCGGCGATCAGCGGCTTGATCTCGTCGTGCGCGAGCAGCGCCTGCTGGATCCGCTTGGCAGTCGCATTCGAGCCGGTGAAGACGACGCCGGCGATTGCCGGATCGGCCGTCAGCGCGGCACCGACGGTTTCCCCCGGCCCCGGCAGCAGCTGCAGCGCCGCGGCCGGCAATCCAAGCCGCGCCAGCGCGTCGAGTGCAGGCTCGATCGCGGCCTGGGCAGTCAGCGGCGTCTGCTCGGCCGGTTTCGCGAGCACCGGATTGCCGGCCACCAGCGCCGCAGCGATCTGGCCCACGAAGATCGCGACGGGGAAGTTCCATGGACTGATCGACACGAACGGGCCGCGGCCGCGCCAGCGCAGCTCGTTCGATTCGCCGGTGACGCCGGGCAAGGGATCGGGCTCGCCGAACAGCCGCCGCGCCTGCACCGCGTAATAACGGCAGAAATCGACCGCTTCGCGCACGTCGGCGACCGCATCGGCGACGGTGCGGCCTGCCTCCCACACGCCGAGCGCCGTCAGCGGCTCGAGGCGAGCCTCCAGCGCATCCGCCCACGCCTCGAGCACCTGCGCGCGCCGCGCAACCGGTACCGCGGCCCAGGTCTCGTGCACGGCGGCAGCGGCGGCGATCGCGTCGCGAACGTCCGCATCGCTGGCGTCGATCGCGCGGCCGACCGCGACGTCGGCGCGGCCGGGCGAGCGGCGTTCGATCGCCTGGCCGGCGCGGGCCTGGCCGGCAACGAGCGGACGCGCCAGCGC
>DATLGW010000105.1:0-4370 GCA_035540315.1 Burkholderiaceae bacterium
GTTCAGAACGGCCATCAGCAACGGCCGCGTCAGCGGCAGGCTGAAGCGGCCGCACTGGAGGATCGGGGTCGGCATCCGGCGTGACGCCCGCCGGGTGCGCAGCGCCCAAGGGCGCCGCGCGAACCTCAGCGGGTCGAGGACCGGGTCGCCGGAGCGGTCGGCGCGTTCGGCGCCAGATCCGGACCCGGCGACTGCGGATTGCCGGGCGACGGCGTGCCCCGGTCGCGCGGCGGCCGCGGCGGTCGGCCGTTGACGATGTCGTCGATCTGGTCGGCGTCGATCGTCTCGAAATCGAGCAGCGCCTGCGCCATCGCCTCGATCTTGTCGCGGTTGTCCTCGATCAGCTTGCGGGCGACCTGGTACTGCTCGTCGATGATGCGGCGGATCTCCGAGTCGACCTTGCGCATCGTCTCCTCGGACATGTTGGTCGTCTTCGTGATCGAGCGGCCGAGGAAGATCTCGCCCTCGTTCTCCGCATACACCATCGGTCCGAGCACCTCGCTCATGCCATAGCGCGTGACCATGTCGCGCGCCAGCTGCGTCGCGCGCTCGAAGTCGTTCGACGCGCCGGTCGTCATCTGGTTCATGAAGATCTCTTCGGCGATGCGCCCGCCGAACAGCACCGAGATCATGTTCAGCATCCGCTCGCGGTCCATGCTGTAGCGGTCCTGCTCGGGCAGCTGCATCGTCAGACCCAGCGCGCGGCCGCGGGGAATGATCGTGACCTTGTGCACCGGGTCGCACTTCGGCAGCAGCCGCGCGACCAGCGCATGGCCCGACTCGTGATACGCGGTATTGCGCCGCTCCTCTTCCGGCATCACGATCGAGCGCCGCTCGGCGCCCATGATGATCTTGTCCTTCGCGCGCTCGAAATCGATCATCTCGACCAGCCGCGCATTGCGCCGCGCCGCGAACAGCGCGGCCTCGTTGACCAGGTTCGCGAGGTCCGCGCCCGACATGCCGGGGGTGCCGCGCGCGATCACGTCGGCGCGCACGTCGGGACCGATCGGCACCTTGCGCATGTGCACGTTCAGGATCTGCTCGCGGCCGCGGATGTCCGGCAGCGGCACGACGACCTGCCGGTCGAAGCGGCCCGGACGCAGCAGCGCCGGGTCGAGCACGTCGGGCCGGTTCGTCGCGGCGATCACGATGATGCCCTGCCCGGTCTCGAAGCCGTCCATCTCGACCAGCAGCTGGTTCAGCGTCTGCTCGCGTTCGTCGTTGCCGCCGCCCAGGCCGGCGCCGCGCTGGCGGCCGACCGCGTCGATCTCGTCGATGAACAGGATGCACGGCGCGTGCTTCTTGGCCTGCTCGAACATGTCGCGCACGCGCGCCGCGCCGACGCCGACGAACATCTCGACGAAGTCCGAGCCCGAGATCGAGAAGAACGGCACCTTCGCCTCGCCGGCGATCGCCCGCGCCAGCAGCGTCTTGCCGGTGCCGGGCGAGCCAACCATCAGCACGCCGCGCGGGATCCGGCCGCCCAGCTTCTGGAACTTCGACGGGTCGCGCAGGAATTCGACCAGCTCCTGGACCTCTTCCTTCGCTTCGTCGCAGCCGGCGACGTCGGCGAACGTCACGGTATTGTTGGACTCGTCGAGCATCCGCGCGCGGCTCTTGCCGAACGAGAACGCGCCGCCGCGCCCGCCGCCCTGCATCTGGCGCATGAAGAACACCCAGACCCCGATCAGCAGCAGCATCGGGAACCAGGAAATGAAGATGCTCATCAGCAGCGACTGCTCTTCCTCGGGCTTGGCCTGGACCTGCACGCCGTACTTCATCAGGTCGCTGACCATCCAGATGTCGCCGCTGCCGGGCGTGAACACGGTCACGTTGCGGCCCTCGCGGGTCTTCGCGCGCAACGTGCGCCCGTCGATCAACACGCTTTCGATGCGGCCCTGCTTGGCCTCCTCCATGAACTGCGAATAGGCCATGTCGCCACCGCGCGCCTGGCGGGTGTCGAACTGCTTGAAGACGGTGAACAGGACCAGTGCGATCACCAGCCACACCGCCGCCTTCGAAAACATGTTGTTCACTCAATTACTCCTTGACCCGGGCCCCGAACCGGCCCGCGCCCATTCTACGCCTTCCGCCCCTCGACGGCCGGCACCAAGGGTATCCCGCAGCGCCGCTCGCCCCCCTGCCGCAGGCAGGTTCAGGGCCTGAGTCGCGACTTCAGGCCTTTTCCCAACAGATACGTCTCGGCCGAACGATCGCGCGACGCCCGCGGCTTGCGCGTGACCACCCGCACGAAGCTGTGCTTGAAGGCCTCGACGATCTGGCTGTAGCCGCTGCCGTGGAAGCACTTGATCAGCAGCGCCCCGTTCGGCTTGAGCCGCTCGACCGCGAACTCGATCGCGAGCTCGGCCAGATGCCCCATGCGGGCCGCGTCGGCCACGCCGACCCCCGACAAGTTGGGGGCGAGATCCGACACCACAAGATCGATCTGTGCGCCGCCCAACGCCTGATCCAGCTGCTGCAGCACGGCGGGGTCGCGAAAGTCGCCCTGGATGAACGTGACGTCCGGCACCGGCTCCATCGGCAGCAGGTCGACTGCGACGATCCGTCCCGACACTTGGCCGTCGGAGCGCATTCGCTCGCGCAGCACCTGCGACCAGCTGCCCGGCGCCGCGCCGAGATCGACCGCGACGATGCCGGGACGGATCAGGCGCTCCTGGTCGTCGATCTCGATCAGCTTGAATGCCGCGCGCGACCGGTACTGCCGCTGCTGGGCCAGCTTCACGTACGGATCGGTCAGATGCTCGTGCATCCAGGCCTTGCTGAAGCGGTTCTTGGCCACGTTCGTGTCGCGGGTCCGAAGCCGCAGATTATCGCCGACGCGCCGGTCCCGCCCGATACAATGCCGCATGGACGCCGCGAAGCCCGCTCCCGCGCTGTCGGCCGCCGAGCGCCAGCGGCTGAAGGCGCGAGCCCACCCGCTGAAGCCCGTCGTGATCGTCGGCGACGCCGGATTGACCGACGCGGTGATTGCCGAAACCGATCGCGCGCTCGCCGCGCACGGGCTGATCAAGATTCGAGTGGCCGGCGACGACCGTCAGCAGCGCGCGCACGTGCTGCAGACGCTGTGCGCGCGGCTCGGCTGCGCGCCGGTCCAGCAGATCGGCAAGATGCTGGTCGTCTGGCGGCCGACCGAGTCCGAGTCGCGCCGGCACGACGAGCCGAAGCTGCCGAAGCGGATGTACCAGGGGCCGCGGCCGCCGGCGGCGAAAGCGCCCGCGGCCAACGCGCTGGCTCGACGACGCGCGGCGCGACCCGCGCCGACCCGAGCGACCGGAGGCGCGGCGCAAAGCGCTCGGACGCCGGCGAGCCGTGGCGCATCGCAACCGTCGGAGCGCGGTGCAGCGCCCTCGCGCTTCGGCGCGCCCGCCCCCCGGCGCGGCGCAGCTCCGGGGTCGCGGGGGCCGGCTGCGGCAAAGCGCGGTCCCGCTGCGGCGAAGCGCGGACCGACACCGCCGCAGCGCGGACCCGCTGCTGCCAAGCGCGGACCGGCACCGCCGCAGCGAGGACCCGCTGCCGCCAAACGCGGACCGGCACCGGCCAAACGCGCACCGGCGCCGGCCCCGCGCGGCTCAGCGCCAGCCCCGCGCGGCTCGGCGCCGGCCCCGCGCGGACCCGCTCCGGCCCAGCGGGGGCAGGCGGCGCGACCCGCTACACGTAGCGGACGTCCAGGATCTCGTACTCGCGGATCCCGGCGGGGGCCCTGACGTCGGCGGTGTCGCCGGCATGCTTTCCGATCAGCGCGCGCGCGATCGGGCTCGAGATCGAGATCCGCCCGTCCTTGATGTCGGCCTCGTCGTCGCCGACGATCTGGTAAGTCACCTGCTCGCCCGAATCGCAATCGCGCAGATCGACGGTCGCGCCGAACACGATCCGGCCGTCGGCATCGAGCGCGGACGGATCGATCACCTGTGCGGTCGCGAGCTTGCCCTCGAGCTCCGCGATGCGGCCCTCGATGAAGCCCTGCCGCTCCTTCGCAGCGTCGTATTCGGCGTTCTCGGACAGATCGCCCTGCGAGCGCGCCTCCGCGATTGCGCTGATCACGGCCGGCCGGTCCACATGCTTCAGGCGCTGCAGCTCGTCCTTCAGCAGCTGCGCCCCGCGCACGGTCAGCGGTGTCGTGGTCACTTCGTGGCTCCAGAAAAGAAAACCCCGGAACTGGGTCCGGGGCAACCAGGCCAAGTCTAGCACGCCAGGCACGGCAGATGCCCCGGCTGCGGGCTCGGCCGCCGGCTGCGGCGCGTCGCTGCGCCCGCCCCTGCGGCGGGCTGTCAGCGGTCTGCGCGAAGCTGCGCGTGCAGCGACTGCAGCGGGTAGACCTCCAGCCCCTGCAGGTAGCGCATTCCCTGGAC
>DATLGW010000106.1:0-16083 GCA_035540315.1 Burkholderiaceae bacterium
CAGCATCCGCGGCGTGGCGTCGCGCGAGCAGATCGGCGAGTTGCTCGACGACGGCATCGAGGTCTTCTCGTTCCCGCTGCCGCGCAGCATCAAAGAGCCGCTGCAGTAGCCTCGCGCCGACGGCGCCGCCGGCGCGGCCGCTCCCCGGGTCATCGAATCGCGTCCTATCGCGCCTTGGGCTGCGCGCGCTGGTACTGCGTCGCTCCGAACAGCACTTCGCGCGACTTGTCGTCCTGCAGCGCGCGGCGCCGGTCGGCGAGCACGGCCACGCCGCGCTGCACCGCGGGCCGCGCGTCGATGCGGTCGAACCAGCGGCAGAAATTCGGAAACTGCTCGCGCTCGACCCCCTGCCGGTGCGGCGTGCGCGTCCACGGCCAGATCGCGACGTCGGCTATCGTGTACTCGTCGCCGGCGATGTACTCGGTGTCCGCGAGCTGGCGGTCGAGCACGCCGTACAGGCGCATCGCCTCGTTCGTGTAGCGCTGGATCGCGTAGTCGATCTTTTCGGGCGCATAGAGCCGGAAATGGTGCGCCTGGCCGAGCATCGGCCCGATGTGCCCCATCTGGAACATCAGCCACTGCAGCACCTGGTAGCGCTCGCGCACCGACGCCGGCAGCAGCCGGCCGGTCTTGCCGGCGAGGTACACGAGGATCGCCCCGGACTCGAACAGCGCGATCGGCTCGCCGTCGGGGCCGTCCGGATCGACGATCGCCGGGATCTTGTTGTTGGGGCTGATGTCGAGGAACTCGGGCTCGAACTGGTCGCCGCGGCCGATGTCGACCGGATAGACCGCGTACGGCAGCCCGCATTCCTCGAGCATGATGTGGATCTTGTGGCCGTTCGGCGTCGGCCAGGTATGAACCTCGATCACGTCGGCGCACCGGTTCGGCGTCGATCCAATCAACGCTCCCGCTGCGGCGGCGCGTCGGCGCGCCCGGCTGCGCCGGGGACCGACGCGTGGCGCGCCAGCTCGAGCTTGGCGATCGCGTTGCGGTGCACCTCGTCGGGGCCATCGGCGAGCCGCAGCGTGCGCTGGTGCGCGTACATCGATGCCAGCGGGAAGTCGTCGCAGACCCCGCCGCCGCCGTGCGCCTGGATCGCCCAGTCGATGATCCGGCACGCGACGTTCGGCGCGACGACCTTGATCATCGCGATCTCGCTCTTGGCGACCTTGTTGCCGACCGTGTCCATCATGTAGGCGGCCTTCAGCGTCAGCAGCCGCGCCTGGTCGATCATGCAGCGCGCGTCCGCGATCCGCTCGTGCCACACGCTCTGCTGCGAGATCGGCTTGCCGAACGCGACCCGCGACGACAGCCGCTTGCACATGTATTCGAGCGCGCGCTCGGCGGCGCCAATCGAGCGCATGCAGTGGTGGATCCGCCCCGGTCCCAGGCGGCCTTGCGCGATCTCGAAGCCGCGGCCTTCGCCGAGCAGGATGTTCTCGACGGGCACCTCGACGTTCTCGAACAGCACTTCGCAGTGACCGTGCGGTGCGTCGTCGTAGCCGAACACGTTCAGCGTGCGCTTGACGGTGATTCCCGGCGTGTCGGCCGGCACGACGATCATCGACTGCTGCTCGTGGCGACCCGCGTCCGGATTGGTCTTGCCCATGAAGATGTAGACCTTGCAGCGGGGATCGCCGGCGCCGGAGGTCCACCACTTGCGGCCGTTGATCACGTAGCGGTCGCCGCGACGCTCGATCCGGGACTGGATGTTCGTCGCGTCCGACGACGCGACGTCGGGCTCGGTCATCGCGAACGCCGATCGGATCTCGCCGCGCAGCAGCGGGTCGAGCCACGCGCGCTTGATCGGCTCGCTCGCATACCGCTCGAGCGTCTCCATGTTGCCGGTGTCGGGCGCCGCGCAGTTGAACACTTCCGGCGCCCACGACACCCGGCCCATGATCTCGCACAGCGGCGCGTATTCGAGGTTCGACAGCCCCTCGGGCACGCGGGGCGAGCGGGGCAGGAACAGGTTCCAGAGCCCGCGATCGCGCGCCTTCGGCTTGAGCTCCTCGATCACGCGCGTGGGCACCCATGCGTTGCCCTTCGCGCGATTGGCGTCGACCTCGTCGTGGAACCGCTTCTCGCTCGGGTAGATGTAGTCGTCGAAGAAGCGCATCAGCTGCGACTGCAGCTCCTTGACGCGCGCCGAATACTCGAAGTCCATGCTGCTGTCGCTCCTGTAAGGGGTTCAGCCTCGCGCCTGCTCGACGCGCTGCGCAAATGACCAGGCCAGCTTCGCCAGCGGGCGCGCCCGCCGGCCCGCCTCGAGCGCTTGCGCGCTCGCGGCAGTCCCGTCGACGGCGCGCTTCATGATGCCCTGCACGATCGCGGCGAGGCGGAAGCAGTTGTACGCCATGTAGAAATCCCAGTTGCCGACGTCGCTGCGGCCCGTGCGCCGGCAGTACATCGCAATGTACTCGTCCTCGGTCGGTATTCCCAGGCGAGGCAGGTCCAGGCCGGCGATCCCCCGGAACTGGTCCGGCGCGATGTGCCAGCTCATGCAATGGTACGAGAAGTCCGCCAGCGGGTGTCCCAGCGTCGACAGCTCCCAGTCGAGCACGGCCAGGATCCGGGGGCGGTCGCGATCGAAGATCAGGTTGTCGAGCCGGTAGTCGCCGTGGACGATCGCGACCTCGTCGCCCTCGGGAACGTGCTGCGGCAACCAGTCGATCAGCCGGTCCATCTCCTCGATCTTCTCGGTCTCCGACGCCTGGTACTGCTTGCTCCAGCGGCCGATCTGCCGCATGAAGTAGTTGCCCGGGCGGCCATAGTCGGACAGCCCGACGGCGGCCGGGTCGATCGCGTGCAGCGCGGCGATCACGCGGTTCATCTCGTCGTAGATCGCGCGCCGCTCGGTCGGCGACATGTCGGGCAGCGATTGCTCCCAGAGCACGCGGCCGTCGACGTACTGCATCAGATAGAACGCGCGGCCGATCACCGCTTCGTCCTCGCACAGGCAGTACACCTTCGCAACCGGGACCTCGGTCGCGGCAAGCGCCGACAGCACGCGGTATTCGCGCTCGATCGCGTGCGCCGACGGCAGCAGCTTCGATGCCGGCCCCGGCTTGGAGCGCATCACGTAGCTGCGCGTCGGCGTCGTCAGCTTGAACGTCGGGTTGGACTGACCGCCGCGGAACTGCTCGACCGTCAGCGGCCCGGCGTAATCGGCAACGTGCGCGCACAGGTACGCGTCGAGCGCACCGACGTCGAAACGCTGCCGCTCCGAGACCGGCGCGGTGCCGGTATAGGTCGTGTTGTCGCCGGCCTGGCTCACGCGGTTGCCTCCGTGGTCTGTGGCGCGTCCGCGCTAGCTGCGGTCGAACTGCGCCGCGCGCTTGTCGAGGAACGCCGAGATGCCTTCGCCGGCATCGGCGTCGAACAGCGACTCGACGAACGACTCGCGCTCGGCCTGCAGCTGGCGCTGCCAGCGCTCGGCGTCGGCCGACCGCAGCAGCGCCTTCGCCCGGCTCAGCGTGCGCCGCGGCCCAGCGGCGAGCTGGTCGGCCCACTGCAACGCCTCGTCGAGCGCCCGCTCGCGCGGCACGAGCCGGTTGACGACGCCGAGCGCGTGCAGGCGCTGCGCGCCGATCGGCTCGCCGGTGGCGATCAGCTCGTACGCGAGCGGATACGGCAGCCGCTCGAGCAGCGCCAGCGTGCCGCCGCCGTCGGGGGTCAGGCCGATCCGCACGTACGCCATCACGAAACGGGCGTCGTCGGCGGCGACCAGCAGATCGCATGCGAATGCCAGCGAGCATCCGGCGCCGGCGGCCGCGCCTTCGACCGCGGCGATCACCGGCTTGCCGCAGCGATGCAGCGCGGCGACCCACGCATGCAGCGCGTCGATCGAGCGGCGTTGCGCGTCGCGATCGCCGCGTTCGCGCGATTCGCGCAGCCGCTGGACGTTGCCGCCGGCGCAGAACGTCGCGCCTTCGCCGGCAATGACGATCGCGCCGATCTGCGGGTCGTCGTCGGCGGCGGCGATCGCCGCAAGCCCTGCCGAGTAGATGTCCGGATGCAGCGCATTGCGCGCGGCCGGATTCGAGATCCGCAGCAGCAGCACGGCGCCGCGGCGCTCCGACAGCAGCCGGGGCGTCATCGGTTCAATCCTCGTGCTTCAGCGACAGGCCGAGTAACGCGCGCCGGCGCAGCCACAGGCTCGGCCGGTAGCGCGGATCGCCGGTGATGCGCTCGATGTTGCGCAGGATCTCGACGATCACCGGCGGACCGAGCGAATCGCCCATCGACAGCGGGCCGACCGGATAGCCGAGCCCGATCCGTACGGCCGCATCGACGTCCTCGGGCGATGCGATCCGCTGCTGCGCGATCTCGCAGGCGATCGCGACGATCATCGCGACCACCCGCTGCGCGACGAAGCCGGTCGAGTCGCGCAGCAGGCTCACGCGCGCGCCGTCGGCTGCGAACAGCCGAGCCGCCGCGGCCGCAACGTCGCCGCGCGTGGCCGCAGTGCGCATCAGCACCCGGCGCTTGCAGCCGCGGTGGCCGAACGGAAACAGCGTGTCGATCGCGATCACCCGCTCGGCGGGCAGCTGCGCCTCGGCCGCGCAGGTGCTGGCATCGGTGCCCAGCGGCGCAACCAGCACCAGGCTGTCGGCCGCCGGGGCGTCGCTGCGATCCAGCCGCGCGCCCAGCGCCTCCACGAGCGCCGCGAGCGCATCGCGCCGAGGACCGGGTTGCACCCAGACCGCGCCGAACGCGCCGTCCGACGGCGCCGCGCCGGCCGCCGCATCGGAGGCGGGTTCTGCGGCAACGATCGGCTGGCCGTCGACGTAGCGATAGAAGCCCTGGCCGACCTTGCGCCCGAACAGGCCGCCCGCGAGCCGCTGCGCGCCGATCACCGACGGGCGAAACCGCGGCTCCTCGTAGAACTGCCGGTAGATCGACTCCATCACCGGCTGCGACACGTCCAGCCCCGTCAGGTCGAGCAGCTCGAACGGCCCGAGCCGGAAGCCGGCGCCGTCGAACACGACCTGCTCGCGCAGGATCTGATCGACGGTGGGAACGTCGGCGACGCCTTCGGACACCAGCCGCAACGACTCGGTGCCGTAGCCGCGCCCGGCATGGTTGATCAGGAAACCGGGCGTGTCCTGCGCGACCACCGGCCGATGCCCGGTGCGAAGCGTCAGCGCAAGCAGCGCGTCGACGATCGCGTCCTCGGTGCGAACGCCGCGCACGATCTCGACGACCCGCATCAGCGGCACCGGATTGAAGAAATGGTAGCCGGCGACGCGGCCGGGGCGCTCGCAGGCGTTGGCGATCGCGGTCACCGACAGCGACGACGTGTTCGTCGCCAGGATCGCATCGGGGCGCACGATGCGCTCGAGCTCCGCGAACAGCGTGCGCTTGGCATCGAGCCGCTCGACGATCGCCTCGATCACCAGGTCGCAGGCGACGAAGCCCGCGAGCGAATCGGCGCCGGTCACGCGGTCGGTCGCCTGCTGCGCGGTCGCTGCATCGATCTTGCCGCGCTCGACCAGCTTGCCGAACGTCTGCTGCAGCGACGACAGCGCCGACTCGACCGAGCGCTGCACGGTGTCGTACAGCACCACGCGATGGCCGCTCTGCGCGAACAGCTGCGCGATGCCGCGCCCCATCGCGCCGGCGCCGGCGACTCCTATGGCGAACCGATCGATCGAATTCATCGCGTTGCCGTGACCAGAGCCAATGATAGTCGAGCCCCGCGCGGGTTCAAACCGGCCCGTGGGAGCCGGCGGGGTCTTGGGAAGGCCGCACAACCGGGAAGGGTCGCGGCGGGGCGCCGCCGGCCCGCCCGGCAGCGGCTGCGGCTGCGGGGTCAGCGGCCGGCGGCGATCGTCGTCGCAGCGAGCCAGCCGCCTGCGATCGCGCTCAGCAGGCCGTTGCCCGACAGGTAGCCCCAGACCGCATTGCCCGAGACGCCGCGCGCCGCGCCGCCGGCCGCCAGCAGGTTCGGCATCGGCGCGCCGTCCTGACGCAGCACGCGGCACTGCGCATCGATCGCGAGCCCGCCCTGGGTGTGGAACAGCGCGCCGGTCACGCGGACCGCGAAGAACGGCGCAGCGAGCGCCCGCGCGAACCGCCGGCCGAAGCGGTCGGGCTTCGCCGCGCCGGCGGCTGCGGCGACCTCGGCGAGCGTCGCCTGCAGCGTCTGCGGTTCGCATCCGATCGCCGCCGCGAGCGCGCCGGCATCGGCGCAGCGGCGCACTGCGCCGGCTGCGCTGGCGTGGCGGAAATCGGGGAAGCCTTCGGCGAGCGCCCGCAGCGGCTCGTCGAACACGTTCCACGCGATCGAACCCGGTTGCGCGAGCACCTGCACCGCGGCTTCCGAATACCCCTGCGACTCGTCGTGGAAGCGCTCGCCGCGGGCGTTGATCTGCACGCCGCCTTCGGTCATCAGCGCCCAGGTCACCAGCACGCCGTGCGGCACCGCCCACGATCCGTGCGCCTGGTAGCCGCCGAGATCAGCGCAGCGCGCTCGCAGTTGCCGTCCCCATGCGATCGCGCTGCCGTCGTTGCCGGCGTGACCGGCGAACACCGCGTCGCGCATCTGCGGCAGCAGCTCGCGCACCATCGCCCGATTGCCGCCGAAGCCGTTGCACGCGAGCACGAGCCAATCGCAGCCGATCCGCTCGATTCGGCCGTCGCCGCGCATGCAGCCGACGCCGACAATCCGATCGGCGCGGTCGCACCACAGCTCGACGGCGCGCGCGCGCGTCAGCAGCATCGCGCCGGCGCGATCGGCTGCCGCCGCGAGCGCGGCGACCAGTGCGGCGCCGGTGCGCTGGGGCAGCGCGTGCATGCGGCGCGTCGAGTGCCCCGGATACAGGAAGCCGTCGAGCAGCTCGAACGCCAGCCCGTGGCGCGATGCCAGCGAATCGAGCGCCGGCGCGATCACGCGGGTGTACGCCGATACCAGCTCGGAGCAGGCCGTGCCGCGTGCCTTGGCCTGGATGTCGGCCGCGAAGCGCTCTGCGCTGTCGTCGACGATTCCGGCTGCGCGCTGCACCGCCGTGCCGGCCGCCGGCACGAAGCCCGACGACAGCGCGGTCGAACCCGCCGGATGCGGATCGCGCTCGAGCAGCACGCAGTCGATGCCGGCATCGCGCAGCGCGATCGCCGCCGTCAGCCCGCATGCGCCGGCGCCGACGATCGCGACCGGCAGCTGCGGCGCATCGGACGGCATCGCGTCGGCGTGCACGATGCCGGGCGCATCCGCCGCGCCGCCGTCCGGCGCGGACGCCGAGGCGGGGTTCATTCGGTGGGCCGATGCAGGTAGCGTCCTTGCGGCGGCCCGATCACTCGGCCGTCCTGCTGGATCTTGACGCCGCGCAGGTAGGTCGCGTCGACCCGCGCGGTCAGCTCGATCCCCTCGAACGGCGTGTAGCCTTGCGTCGACGGCGAATCCTCGGCCCGGATCGTCCACGTGCGGTTCGGATCGACCAGCGCGATGTCCGCGTCGTAGCCCTCGGCGAGATCGCCCTTGCGGTTCAGCCCGAATCGCTGTGCGGCGTTCCAACTGGTCAGCCGCGCGATCCGGCCGTAGCCGATTCCGCGCCGCGTGCCTTCGGTGATCAGCGCCGGCAGCAGGTATTCGGTGCCGCCGAATCCGCTCTTGGCCATCCACAGGTTGCCGAAGTACTGGCGCGGCAGCTTGATCTCGGAGCGGCAGCACGCATGGTCGCTGACGACCCAGTCGACGTGACCGTCGGAAAGCGCCTGCCACAGGTATTCGACGTCCTCGCGCGGGCGGATCGGGGGATTGACCTTCGCGAGCTCGGCGGTCTTCGCGCCGATGTCGAGCACCAGATGCCCGATCGTCACCTCGCGCCGGAAGTCGATGTGCGGGAAAACGCGCGCCATCATCAGCGCCGCGTCGATCGCCTTTCGCGAGCTCAGGTGCAGCAGGTTGATCGTCGGCAGCGCGGTCTCGTGCGCGAGGTAGGCGGCAATGAACACCGCCAGCCCTTCGGAATGCGGAGGTCGCGCGGCGCTGTACGCCGCCAGGCCCGACAACCTGGGGTCGCGCTCGACGCGCCGGGTATAGGCGGTCATGATCTCGGCCGTCTCGCAGTGCAGCGACAGCGAGATCTGCGCGGCCCGCTGCGGCATCCGCTCGCGCGCAGCCTGCACGCCGCGCATCACGAACTCGAAGTGCGCATAGTCGTAGCGCTGGTCGTCGCCGATCATCAGGAACTGGCGCTGCGAGTCGCTGGCGCCGTGCAGCCCGTGCGAGCCGTAGAACATGAAGATCTTGAAGCTCGCGACGCCGAACTGCTCGACCAGCATCGGGATCTCGTCGATGTGCGTCGAATCGATCGGCGCCAGGTGGTAGCCGTAGTCGACATGGAACCGACCGTCGCTGATCGCGAGCACCTCGGGGTAGAACTCGCGGTACGGGCCGCCCTTGTTCAGGTAGTACTGCCCGGTGCGAAAGTAGTTCAGGCTCGACGTGACGCCGCCGACTGCCGCGGCGCGGCTCTCCGACACCGCGTCCTCGGCGAGCGGCGAATAGATGCCGCAGTGCATGTGCGCATCGACGACGCCCGGGAAAGCGAGCCTCCCGCCGCCGTCATCGACCGCTTTCGCGAGTGCCGCATCGATTCCGGGCGCGATCCGGGCGATCCGCCCGTCGGCGATCGCAATGTCGGCGGCCTCGACCGTGTCGCGGTGCGGGCTGACGACGCGGACGTTCTTCAGCAGCAGGTCGAACTCGGCGTTCATCGCTGGTTTTCCTCGCTGTCAGCGGCGGCGCCGCGATCGGGGGCAGGGGAGCGCGCGGCGTCCGGGCGATCGGCAGGCGGCGCCGCCGCGCGCTGCGCGAATCGGCGGCGCAGCTGCGGCAGCAGCCCGCCGTCGCGGATCAGCTCGAGCATGAACTCGGGCAGTGGCTCGCAGCCGAGGGTTTCGCCGCACTCGCGTTCGATGCGGCCGGCTGCGGCGTCGAACGTGATCCGCTCACCGTCGTCGATCCGGTCGGCGTGCGCGCACACGATCGGCAGCAGCCCGACGTTGACCGCGTTGCGAAAGAACAGCCCGCCGAACGACTGCGCGATCACCGCGGCCACGCCGAGCTGCACCAGCGCTTGCGCGGCCTGCTCGCGCGACGAGCCGATCCCGAAATTGCGGCCGGCGACCACGACGTCGCCCGGCTGCACGGACGATGCGAACTCGGGCCGCACCGCCTGCAGGCAGTGGCGCGCGATGACGTCGATGCCGAACTTCATCGTGGCGCCGGGCGCGAGCTGGTCGGTGTCGACGTCGTCGGGCAACCGCCACGCGCGGTGCCGGCGCTGCGTGTGCGGCGCATTCATTCGAGCGCCTCGCGCGGATCGGCGATTCGACCGTGCAGCGCCGACGCCGCGACCGTGTACGGCGAGCCGAGGTAGATGCGCGCGGTCGCTGCGCCCATGCGGCCGCGGAAATTGCGCGCGGTGCTGGAGATCACCGTTGCGCCCTCCGGAATGCTGCGGCCGTAGCCGGCGCACGCGCCGCAGCCGAGCGGCAGCAACTGCGCGCCCGCATCGAGCAGCGCCTGCAGCGTGCCGTCGGCCGCAGCGGCCTGCTGCTCGCGCAGGCTCGCCGGCGCGACCAGCAGCGTGGTCGATGCGGCGACCCGGCGACCGCGGAGCACGCGCGCCGCCGCGCGCAGGTCCTCGAGCTTCGCGCCGGTGCAGGCGCCGAGGTAGGCGACGTCGATCGCGGTGCCGGCCGCATCGGTGACCGGATGGGAATTCGCCGGGCTGTGCGGCAGCGCGATCTGCGGCGCGATCCGGCCGGCGTCGAAAACGTGCGCTTCTGCGACCGGCGCGCCGCCGTCGGTATGCCACGGGCCGGCATCGGCGTCGGGGACGCCGTGCTCCGCGAGCCAGGCGAGCGTCGTCGCGTCGGCGCCGATCAGGCCGGTCTGGCCGCCGAGCTCGGCGGTCATGTTGCACATCGTCATCCGCTCGGCCATCGGCATCGCGTCGATCGCGGAACCTGCGTACTCGACGGCCTGATAGCGCCCGCCGTTCATCCCGAAGCGACCGAGCAGGAACAGCATCAGGTCCTTCGCCGACACGGCGTCGGCCAACGCGCCGTCGAATCGCATCAGGATCGTCTGAGGCACCTGCAGCCAGATCTGGCCGGTCACCAGCACCGACAGCATCTCGGTTGCGCCGACCCCGAACATGTACGCGGCGAACGCGCCGCCGGTCGGCGAATGCGAATCGCCGCCGACCGCGAACATCCCAGGGCGCAGGTGGCCGCGCTGCGGCAACACCACGTGGCAGATCCCTTCGCTGTCGTGCACGTGCGGCAGCCCGACCTGCGCCGCCCAGTCGCGGGCGATTCGCACGATCCGGCGCGACTCGTCGTCGCGCTCGGGCACGTAATGATCGAGCACCAGCACCACGCGCGACGGATCGCGGATCGATGCGCCGAGCGACTCGAGCATCGGCTGCAGCCTTCTCGGACCGCTCGAGTCGTGGAACATCGCCAGGTCGACGTCGCAGGTGACGATCTCGCCGGCATCGACCCATGCGCGCTTCGCCGCGCGCGCGACCAGCTTCTGCGCCAGCGTCGCCGGCTGCTGCGTCGAATCCCGCTTGCGCTCGGGCATCGCTACAAGCCCAGGTAAGCGCGGCGCAGCGCGCCGCTCGCCAGCAGCTCGTCCGGGCGGCCGTCGAAGCGGACGACGCCGTTCTCGAGCACGTACGCGCGCTGCGCGATTTCCAGCGACTGCCCGACGTTCTGCTCGACCAGCAGCACCGCCAGGCCGTCGTCGTGCAGCCGCGCAAGCAGTCCGAACAGCTCCTCGACCAGCAGCGGCGACAGCCCGAGCGACGGCTCGTCCAGGATCAGCAGCCGCGGCTCGGCCATCAGCCCGCGGCCGATCGCCAGCATCTGCTGCTCGCCGCCGCTCATCGTGCCGGCGCGCTGGCGCAAACGCTCGGCCAGCCGCGGGAACACCGCGAACACGCGCTGCAGGTTCGCCGCGCGGCGTTCGCGCGCACGGGTGAACGAGCCGAGCTCGAGGTTCTCCAGCACCGTCAGGTTCGGGAAGATCCGGCGCCCCTCGGGCACCTGGATCAGCCCGGCCTGCACGATCGCGCGGTAATGCGAGTTCGTCAGGTCGCGGCCGTCGAAGCGCACGCTGCCCGACCATGCGGGCACGATGCCGGACACGACGTTGTTCAGCGTCGACTTGCCGGCGCCGTTGGCCCCGAGCAGCGCGACGATCTCGCGTTCGGCGACCTGCAGGTCCACGCCGCGCAGCACCTCGGTGCGGCCGTAGCCGCCGCGCAGGCCGCTGATCTGCAGCAGCGGGCGGCTTTCGGCCGGAGCCGGCGGTTGCGCAGCCGGGTTCGCGTTCATGCCGGTCCTCCGGCCGACATCTGCTTCAGCCGCGCCGCGGTGCCATGGCCCAGATACGCTTCGATCACCGCGGTGGCCGACGTGACCTCGGCCGGGGTGCCGGCGGCGATCAGCCGTCCCTGCGACAGCACCCACACGTGCTCGGCCAGGTTCATCACCGCCTGCATCACGTGCTCGATCATCAGCACCGTGACGCCGGACGCGGCAATGCCGCGCACGACGGGGATCATCTCCCCGATCTCCTGCGGATTCAGCCCGGCGAGCACCTCGTCGAGCAGCAGCATCCGCGGCCGGGTCGCGAGCGCGCGCGCGAGCTCCAGCCGCTTGCGGCCCGCGACCGTCAGGTCGGCCGCGCGCTTGTCGAGCTGCGACGCGAGCCCGACCCGCTCGGCGACCTCGGCGGCCGCCGAGAGCGCCGGCGCCCGCCGCGGCTCGTGCAGATGCGCGCCGACTGCGATGTTCTCGCGCACCGTCTGCGCTGCGAACGGCTGCACGATCTGGAACGTCCGCGTCAGCCCTTCGCGCGCGCTGCGGTGCGGCGGCTGCCGGGTGATGTCGCGGCCGTCGAAGCGGATCCGGCCGTCGTCGGGCCACAGGAAGCCCGAGATGATCGAGAACAGCGTCGTCTTGCCGGCGCCGTTCGGGCCGATCAGCGCGGTCAGCGTGCCGGCGGCCACGTCGAGGCTCACGTGCTGCAGCGCGCGCAGTCCGCCGAACGCGATCGACACGTCGCGCAGCTGCAGGATCGGCTCAGCCATCGCGGTCGGTCCCGGTGGGCGCGCGCAGCGGGCGCAGATCGCGTGCGCCAGGGCGCTGCCACAGCGCGCGAACCGACTCGCCGATGCCGGCGATTCCGCGCGGAGCGAACATCACGATCAGCACCAGCACCGAGCCGTAGACGACCATGTTCAGCCCCGGCAGCTGGCCGAACAGGTTGCGCGTCAGGTCCGACAGCAGATGCAGCACGGCAGCGCCCAGCAGCGGCCCCCACAGCGTGCCCAGCCCGCCGACGATCGCCGCGACCAGCGCCTCGACCGAACTGTGCGGGCCGTAGGCGATCGCCGGATCGATGTACTGGAACACCTGCACGTAGAACGCGCCTCCGACGCCCATGAACGCGCCCGAAGCCGCGATCGCGCCGAGCTTGACGCGGTAGGGGTCGACGCCGATCGCGCGCGCCGCGTCCTCGTTGTCGCGCACCGCCTGCAGGTATGCGCCGAAGCGCGAGTGGCGCAGCCATGCCGTGAAGGCGAGCGCGGCGACGACGAACGCGAGCGCGAGCAGCACGTAACCCTTGCGAGACGCGAACTGCATGTTCGCTGCCGACTCGGACAGCGGCAGCATCAGGCCGACGCCCGCGCCGGTGAAACCGACCGACAGCGCGAGGATCCGGAACACCTCGGCGAACGCCAGCGTCACCAGCGCGAAATACGAGCCGCGCAAACCGTAGCGGAACACCAGCGCGCCGACCGCGAGCCCGGCGAGCGCCGCGGCGCCGGCGGCCAGCGGCAGCGCCGCCCACGGATTGACGCCGTACGCGATCTGCGCGATCGAGTGCACGTAGGCGCCGGTGCCGAAGAACAGCGCATGGCCGAACGAGAACTGGCCGCCGTAGCCGCCCAGCAGGTTCCACGCCTGCGCCAGCAGCGCCGCATACAGCGTCATCATCAGCAGGTTCAGCGCGACGCCCGACTCGAGCCACCAGGTCGCCAGCAGCACCGCGGCGGCAAACCCGGCAATCGCGGCGACGTCGCGCATCATGGCCCGCGCTAGGCCTGCGCGCCGAACAGCCCCTGGGGCCGGAACAGCAGCACCGCGATGAAGATCGCGAAGATTCCGATCTGCCCGAGCGATTCGCCGAGGAACAATCCGCCTAGCGACTCGACCACGCCGATCAGCAGCCCGCCGACGAGCGCGCCGGCGAAACTTCCCATGCCGCCGAGCACGACGATCGTGAACGCGATCAGCACGAAGCCGCCGCCGACCTGCGGGTTCACGTAATACGCGGGCAACAGGAAGCAGGCCGCGGCGCCCAGGCATCCCAGGCCGATGCCGAAGCTCATCGCATAGACGTGATCGACGTCGATCCCCATCAGCTTGGCGCCGTGCTTCTCCTTCGCGACCGCGCGGATCGCCCGGCCCAGGTCGGTGCGGGCGACGATCCACAGCAGCACCGCCGATGCGGCCAGCGCGCCCGCGAACGCGACCAGCTTGGGCAGCGCGATCATCGCCGGGCCGATCGGCACCGTCGTCAGAGTGTACGCGGTGTCGATCGTGCGGGTGTCGGACTTGAACACCATCAGCGCGGCGTTCTCGAGCACGATCGCGATGCCCAGCGTGACCAGCAGGATGTTCTCGTCCTTGCCGTGGCTCGCGCGGTTGATCACGATCCGCTGCAGCAGATAGCCGAACGCGAACATCGCGGCGATCGCGATCGGCAGCGCCGCATACGGGTCGATCCCGAGTTGCGCGTACAGCAGGTAGACCGCGTACAGCGCGACCATCAGCGCGGCGCCGTGCGCGAAGTTGATGATGTGCAGCACCCCGTAGATCAGCGTCAGCCCGAGCGCGATCAGCGCATAGACCGCGCCGGTCGTCAGCCCGTTCAGGACCGACGGGAACAGGATGCCGAACTCGAGCACGCGAGGGGCGCCGTAGCGGGCGGCGCCGCTACCCCTTCAGCGGAAAGATCGGCTCGGCCTCGCGGTACTCGCGCGGGATGATCACGCGGATGTCGCCGCCGATCACCTGCGTCATCAGCGGCTGCGCGCCGGCGTTCTGGCCGTCGACGAACCTGGTCGGCCCGTAGGGCATGAAGTGATCCGAGAACGTGCTCGATGCGAGCGCGTCGTTGATCGCCGCGCGGTCGGTCGACTTCGCGCGTTCGATCGCGTCGGCGAGCAGCCGCATTGCGGTGTACGTCATGAAGATCTCGTAGCTGAAGAACAGGTTCTTCGCCTCGACGCGTTTCCTCAGCTCGCCGCTGCGCTTGTCCTTCGGGTTGAACCAGTGGTTGCAGTCGATGATCCCGTTCGACGCGTCCGGGAATTCCTTCAGGAAGCGGTAGCTCGATGCGGCGCCGCCGAGCACCGAATAGATCGCCTTCGGCGTGACCTTCTGCTGCTGCATCGTGCGCACCAGCAGCGCGTATTCGTTGTAGTAGTTCGCGGGAATCACGATGTCGGGGTTGACCGCGCGCATCCGCAGCACGATGTTGTTGAAGTCGCGGGTCGGGTTCGCGTGCTTGATCACCTCGCGCACCTCGTAGCCGTAGCCGGGCAGGTCGCGCGCGAGCAGGTTCGCCGTCCCGGTGCCGAACAGCGACTCCTCGTGGATGATCATCACCGTCTTCGCCGGCTTGCCGGCGGCGGTGTTCAGCACGTGCAGGCTGTTGACCGCAACCTGCGCGCAGGTCCGGTAGCCGGGTCCGAAGCGGAAAGTGTTCTTCAGCCCCCGCTCGACGATCTGATCGGCGACGCCGACGTCGACGACGTGCGGCAGGTTGTACTTCGCCGCGGTCTGCGTGGTCGCCAGGCAGATCGCCGACGCGAACGCGCCGACGACCGCCGACACGCCGGCCTCGTTCATCTTCTCGATCTCGGCAGCGCCCGCCTGCGGCGTCGACTGCGCATCGCCCAGCAGCGGCTCGATTCTCGCGCCGCCGAGCGACTTGATGCCGCCGGCGCGGTTGATGTCGTCGATCGCCATCAACGCCCCTTCGCGGCACTGCTGGCCGGAATAGGCGAGGGCGCCGGTCACCGGGTGCAGCACGCCGATCCGCACCGTCTTCGGTTGCGCACCGCCGACCAGCGGAAACGCGAGCGCCGAACCGGCGGCCATCGATTGCTTCAGGAATCCGCGACGCGTGCCCATCAGTCTCCCCTCGGTGGCGTGGATCCGGCGCAAGCCGCGCCGAGCAAGGCGCGTGCTGCCGGTGTGCCGCCGTCGGGACGGCGGCCCCCGGTGCGCGATAGGGTCCGCGGGATCGCAGGGATCTGTCAAGTCGGTGTCGGTTGCGCGGCAGCGCCGGGACTCGCCTTCATCGACCCGCCGGGCGCAGGTCCGCCGCGATCAGTCTGCCGGCGGGAGCTTGTTCGGCGCAGCCGCGTCGAGCGCGGCCTCCATTGCGGATTGCTGTTCCAGCCATGCGTCCTCGAGATCCTGCTGACGTTTTTTCAGCTCGCCGCGTTCGCGCGCGATCTCGCTTGCTCGTGACGAATCCAGATACAGCTGCGGATCGGCGAGCGACGCGTCGAGCTGCGCGCAACGCCGGTCGATCTGCGCGAGCTCCTGCTCGATCGCCGCGATCCGCTGCTCGTAGGGCCGCCGCGCGGCCGACTGTCGCTGGCGCTGCGCTGCGGCGGCGCGACGGTCGTCGCGCCGCGATCCGGCCAGCGTCGCCCCGCCGGCTTCGCTCGCGGCCGAGCCGCTCGCCGATGGCCGTGCCGGCTGCGACTCCAGGCCGATCAGCCACTGCGCGTAGTCTTCGAGGTCGCCGTCGAAATCGTCGAGCGTGCCGTCGTGTACCCGCACCAGCCGATCGACGGTCGCTCGCAGCAGGTAGCGGTCGTGCGACACCAGCACCAGCGCACCGTCGAACTCCGCCAGCGCGTCGGCGAGCGCATCGCGGGTGACCGCATCCAGATGGTTCGTCGGCTCGTCGAGCACCAGCAGCTGGGGCGCCTGCCAGACCAGCATCGCCAGCGCGAGCCGCGAGCGCTCGCC
>DATLGW010000107.1:0-19233 GCA_035540315.1 Burkholderiaceae bacterium
CTCCAGCATCCCCAGGTGCGCGCGCGGATGCTCGAGCCCGACGACCATGTCGCGCGCGCGCACCTGGGGATGCTGGAGCGCCTCCCCGACCGAGTGCACCGGCCCCGCCGGCACGCCCGCGGCGTCGAGCGCGTCGACCCACTCGGCCGACGTGCGCGCCGCCAGCGCGCGCTCGATCGCCTCGACCAGCGCCGGCAGATGGCTCATGCGGTCGGAATTGGTGCGAAACCGCGGATCGTCGCGCCACTCCGGATGCCCGAGCACGTCGGTGATCCGCTCCCAGTTCGACTGGTTCGCGCCGCCGATGTTGATCCAGCCGTCGCGCGTGCGAAACGCCTGGTACGGTGCCGTCAGCACGTGCGCCGACCCGCTGGGCTCGGGCGAGCGCTGGGTCGCGAAAAAAATCGCCGCATGCCAATACGTCTGCTGCAGCGCCGCTTCCATCAGCGACGTTTCGACGATCTGGCCGCGCCCGGTGCGCAGCTTGTGCACGTAAGCGGCGATCACGCCGAGCGCCGCCAGGATGCCGCCGTTGATGTCGGCCACGGGGCCGCCGGTCTTCACCGGCGGGCGCCCCGGCTCGCCGGTGATGCTCATCAGCCCGGAGAATCCCTGCGCGATCAGGTCGAAGCCGGCCTTGTCGGCATAGGGGCCGGTGCGGCCGTAGCCAGACACCGAGCAGTAGATCAGTCCCGGATTCACGCGGCTGAGCGCATCGTATCCGAGCCCGAGCTTCTCCATCGTGCCGCGGCGGTAATTCTCGAGCAGCACGTCGGCGTTTGCGGCCAGCCGCAGCAGCACCTGCACGCCGCGCGGATCCTTCAGGTTCAGCGCAATGCCGCGCTTGTTGCGGTTGAGCATCATGAACGGCGCCGACTCGCCGTTCACGCGCGGCTCGCGGTAGCTGCGCGCGTCGTCGCCGCCGGGAATCTTCTCGACCTTGATCACGTCGGCGCCCAGATCGGCGAGCATGATGCCGGCAGTCGGGCCGGCCATGATCTGCGCGAGCTCGAGCACGCGCATTCCGGCGAGCGGACCTCGAACGGCTTGGGGTGCGGAGGCGGCCATCGCGTCAGCGTCCATCGAATTGCGGCTTGCGCTTTTGCAGGAAGGCTGAATAGCCGGTGCGGAAATCCTCGGTGTCGAAGCAGTCGAAACATTCGTCGAGCTCGGCCGGCTCGAGCGGCCGCGGCTGCGCGAGCCGGCGCACGAACTTCTTGTGCCAGCGCGCGACCAGCGGCGCGCCTTCGGCGATCCGGGTTGCGGTCGCGCGCACCTCGGCGCTGACGTCGGCGTCGGGCACCACGCGCGTGACCAGCCCCTTGTCCCGGGCCTCGGCGGCGTCGAAGATCCGTCCCTCGAGCAGGATCTCGAGCGTGATCGCCGGACCGACCAGCCGCAAGAGCGGCTCGATCTCCGGGTACGCCATCACCAGCCCCAGGTTCTTGATCGGCGCGCCGAAGCGGCTGCCGGCACCGCAGATCCGCAGGTCCGCCAGCGCCGCGACCTCGAGCCCGCCGCCGACGCAGATGCCGTGGATCTCGGCAATGACCGGGTGCGGACATTCGGCGATCGCCTGCGCGGTCGAATGCATGATCCGGCCGTATTCGATCGCCTGCGACTTGTCGCGCCGCTCGGTCTCGAACTCCGAGATGTCGTTGCCCGGGGAGAACGCGAGCTCGCCGGCGCCGCGGACGATCACGCAGCGCAGCGACGCGTCGGTCGCGAGCTCGCGGAACGTCTGGCCGAGTCGTTGCCACATCGGCTTGGTCAGCGCGTTGAGCTTGTGCGGGCGGTTCAGCACGACGGTCGCGATTGCGCCGTCGCGCTCGAGCAGGATCGTGGAGTCGGCGTCGTTCGTCACGGGGTCGAGGCATCGGCCGGCGAGCCGGCGCGGTTTGGAAATCGGCCGGCAGGCAACGTGCCGCCGGCTCGAGCAAGTATACGTGCCCCGCCACGGCGGCGTGCCGCAGCGGGCAGTTACCAGCAGCCGGCCGGGGAGGTGCCGGTCGCGCCGCGCACGCTGGTGTTCGTCAGCGTCAACTGGCCGCAGCGCGCATCGGAACCCAGGGGGGTGGCGGTGATCACGTAGCTGGTCGCGATGCCGGTGGCGCCGGGGCCGACCGTGATGCGGTGTCCGCCGCCTTCGGAATCGGCATGGCCGGCGCTCCAGCCCAGCTCGGACATCGACGCGGTATAGCGGCTGTTCTCGGTGTAGAAGCGCTCGAGCTGCTGCGACACCTGCATCATCGTCGACTGCGCGGCCCGCCGGCGCGACTTCTCGACCTGATCGTTGTACGCAGGCAGCGCGAACGCGGTGATCACGCCCAGGATCGCGACCACCAGCAACAGCTCGATCAGCGTGAAGCCTCGGATGTCAGCGCGGAACATGATGCACCCTCAGGTTCTCGATCCGATCGCCGTCGGCGCCGGGAATCGCGTCGAAGTCGACGACCAGTCCCGGGCGCAGCGGCACTGCGGCGGCGCCGCCGGCGCCGGGAATCGACGTGCCGCTGAAGCGGTAGCGCACGCGGTCGATCGTCACGTGCGATCCCGCCTCGACGGCGCCGACCTGGCCGGTCCGCTCGATCCGCGGCGGCGCGGCCTCGGCCGCAACCGGCGTCATCGCTGCAGCGTTGTGGTGTAGCGCGCCGGCCGCGATGATCGCGGCCGCGGCGATGCTGCCGATCCGTTTCATTCGGTTGCTCCTTGTCATTGCAGCTGCCGCCAGGCGGTGCGGCGGCTGGCGTCGGTGTCGCCGGATTCGCGCACGCTGGTCACGTGGCCCGCCGACTCGTTCAGGTACTTCGTCTCCATCGGGTTGTCGCGCGTGCCGAATCCCATCTGGATCGCTGCGTTCGATCCGAGCGTGCGCAGCGCCACGCCCGCAGCATGCCGATCGTTCGAATCGACCCGGCCGCTGCCATCGGTGTCGAACACGGGGTCGCGCAGCTCGCCGCCCCCCAGGTAGTCGAGCTCCATCAGCCAGCTCGAGCCGCCGTAGCTGCATGCCACGGTCGACGGCGTCGCGGTCGTGAAGATGATCCGGCCGTTGTGCAGGATCGGATCGGTCACCAGCCGCTCGCCGCTCTGCGGCAGCGGCAGGTACCAGCCCTGGTCCTTGAGCCAGTTGATCGGGTTCGTCGAAACCCGCCGGTAGGTTTGCCCGGAATCGCTGAACGTTCCGGTGACCGTCTGCCGGACCAGATTCGACGTGACGACCGCGCCATGGTCGCGGATGCCGTAGATCGTCTGCGGCGCGGTGCTGGTGATGTCGGCGTTCTCGACGTACTTGCCGGTGCCGAACAGCACCATCACGCCGCCGCGCGGGTGCAGCCCGACTTCGGGCGTGGTCGTGATCGGCTGGCGATTGCCGCCGCCGTCGACCGCGACGAACAGCGGTGCGCCCGAGAACGCCACGCGCCAGTGGACCGGGTTGTCGCTCGACACGTCGAACTTCCACAGGTTCCCCTGCAGATCGCCCGCATACACGTAATCGGCGCTGCGGTCGCCGTCGAGGTCGATCGCGATCGGGTTGGCCAGCGCGTTCGGCGTGGCCGGCGTGCCGACGCCGGTGCTGATCTTGCGGATCAGCGCTCCGGTCTCGACGTCGACGATGAACAGTGCCGCATGGCCGCTGCCGGTCCCGTTGAACCCGTTGCCGAACACCGCTGCGAAGCGGCCGTTGTTCATCCGCACGACGGTCGGCTGTCCCGTCACGAAACCGACGTCGGAATCGTTCGCTTCGGTGAACTCGAAACGGACCAGCTGCTGGGCATTCGCTTCGGAGAATTGGGCCGGATCGGTGACGTCGAGGCCATAGATGCCGCGGCCGCCTGCGCCCATTGCGCCGACCAGCACAGTCCGCCAGGACGCGCCGAACTTCACGTCGACGGCGTTCGGGCTGCCGTTGACGAAATACTTGTGCGTGTACGCCCGCGAAGTCAGCTGCGGCAGCTTCGCGAACAGGTTCGACGGCACGTAGGCGATCCGCTCCTCGCCGGTGCGGGCGTCGAAGCCGTGCAGCATGCCGTCGTTGCCGCCGACGTAGATCATCGGGATGCGATCGCGGTACGCGCTGCGAAACGCGCGGTAGCTCGAATCGCTGTAGTTGTAGCGCGGCGTGCCGACGTAGGTCGGCGCGGAGTCGACGATGTCGCCGAGCTTGCTGACCGGGCGCGGCCGGAAATCGAAGCCGCCGTATTCGTGCGTCGCGTCTCCGCGCAGGTACGCGAGCCGCGCGCTGCCGCGGCCGTCGTTCGCGGCCGTGGTCGGATTCGTGTTCAGCGCCGCGACCTGCGACAGGTCGAGCTCGTTCGCCCCCGGCGCGATCGGATTCCCGGGCCAGCGGAACGGGATGCCGCGCGCGAGCGACGGCTTGCGGGTCAGGATCACGCGCGCGCCCGGCGCCTGCGAATTCAGCACCTGGCCGGCATCCCAGTCGATCGCGCCGAGCGATCCGTCGGAATTGATCCGCACCGCGAGCAGCTGACCCGACCAGTCGGCCGAGCTGAAGCGAGCCTGGTACAGCCGGCTGCCGGTGTGGATCGAGTGACTGTTCAGCGCGACCGACGACGCCGCGGCCGTGCGCGACATGATGTCGGCGAAGATCCGCGCGAACGTCTCGTTCAGCGTCGCCGGGTCGTCGGCGAAGTACGCGCGATCGGTGCCGCCGGCGCTCGCGATCGTATCGAGCTGCGCCGGGTTCACCCCGTACGGCAGCGCGAACCCGACGACGTAGGTCTCGGTGCGCGCCGCCGAAGAGCGCAGCGCGGACACCTGTCCGGACAGCTCCGAGAGCATCGCCGCGACGTTCGCCGACGGGGTGCCGTTGATGTCGACCGACGGCAGACCGTCGGTCAGCACGACCAGGAAATTCTTGCGGCACGACTCCGGCGGCGCCGGCAGCGGGCCGCCCTCCAGCGGGCTCGACAGCGTGCCGTTGAAGTAGCGGTTCGCGGTCGCGACCGATCCGGCCAGCGGCGTCAGCCCCGCGTTCTGCAGCGGGTACGCGGCATCGTAAGGCGCGTTCACCGCGAACTGCGACGTGCCCATCTTCGTGTTCAACCGGCCCGCCTGCGCGGCGTCGAGCAGCGCGATCGGGATGTGCAGGTATCCGCTGCCCGGCGAGCTGTTCGAGAACCAGGTCGGGCTCACATGGTTCCAGGTCAGCCGCTTGCCGAAGTCGGTGATCCCCTGACCGAGGTCGCTGTCGGTCGGCATGAAGCGATAGTTCGCGAAGTGCGCCGTATAGCCCGAGCCGGCCGTCGCGGGAGCGGCGTCCGACGTGCCGGTCTTGGAACGATGGCACTGATACGTGTCCCACGGACCGAGCGTCGGGTGCTCGCCGTTGTTGAACGCGTTGGCGGTCGACGAGTAGCAGAACGCGGTGCCCTCGTTGCTGGACGAGTAGAACGGCAGCGCGACGTTGAAATGCAGGAAGTTTCCCGGCGAGCTCGGGTTCGGCACCCGGAACTTCTTCGTCATCGACTCGCGCGGCGGGTTCGCGAGCGGGCTGTAGTTCGCCGGGTCGTAGCTGACGTCGTACAGCGAGTCGTGCAGCTGCATGCGGCGCACCTGGTCCGAGCCGCTGGTGTGCTGCCGGTACGCGAGCAGCCCTATGTTGATCGCGCCGCTGTAGTTCGAGATGATCGTCTTGATCGCGTTGCGCGAGATCTCCGATTTGCTGGTCGGCGCGGCGCTGCCGACGGCGGCGCCGGCCGCGTTGCCGTCCATCGAGTTCGAGTTGCCGTACAGCATCAGCACGTTCGCTCGGGTGCTGCTGGTCAGGAACAGCGGCACGTCCGACAGCGCGACGGGCGCAGCCGGCGCCGGCAGCGGCATCAGGCACGCGAGCGCGGCGATCGATCGCAGGACAGGGTTCATGGCGCTCTCGGTCTACTGTTTGACGTACATGCTCTGCAGGCGCACCTGGGTGCCGGGTTTGCGGCCCCATGCGGTCGCGGTGATCCGGAAGCCGGTGCCGCCTCCGGTCGACGAAGATCGCAGCGTCGAAGACAGGCTGTTGCCGATGCCGGCCGGCAGATCGGGCAGCAGCTCGACGATGAAGCTCGGCTCGCGCACCAGACCCGGCAGCAAAGGCTCGCCGGTCATTGCGCCGAGCCGGATCGGCAGCCCGCCGTGCCAGTCGACCTGGTCCCACTGCGGGGTGCTGCCGGTCGCGGGCAGGCACAAGCCCGCGGTGCAGGCGTCGTCGAACGCCGACGCCGAGCTCAGCGTCGCGAACACGTACTGCTCGGCGTCGCGCAACGCCATCTCGGCCGCCTGGAAGGCGACGCTCTGATCCTGCGCGCCGCCGGACATCCGTTCCTGCAGCCGACTCACCGATGCGGCCGACAGCGTGAGCACGCCGACCACCAGCATCATCATCAGGCCGATGAACAGCGCGGCGCCGCGCTGCCGGCCGGCGTCGGCGCGGGGGCAGGGCGGCAACGCTGCGGATGCGCGCATCACAGCACCCGGTTGCGAAGCGTGACCGTGGCCGAGAACGCCCGCCGCAGCCGGCGGTCCGTCGCCGGCGTCACGCTGCCGTTGAACGTGATCGGAGCGCCGACTGCCATTGCGACGCCGTCGTTCGGCGAGCGCAGCAACAGGTTCAGCTGGACCGCGACGACGTTCGTCATGTCGGTCACGTCGCCGGCGCTCACGTAGCGGTCCGGGACCTGATCCGCGTCCAGATCCTCGCCGTACAGCACCCTGAATCCCTCGACGTTGTCGATCACCTCCTCGGGTTGAGCGATGCCGAGCGCAGCGCGCTGCGAGTCGATTCGCCACAGCGACAGCTCGTTGCCGTTCGGCGCAAGCGTGCTGCGGCCGACGAAATAGGTGACCGTGGTCATTCCGACGACCGACGCGTCGGTGCCGTAGGTGCGGCCCAGCAGCGGCGTCGTGTTGCGCGGCGGCGTGTGCAGCAGCTGGCCGGCGGCGATGTTGCTGATCTCGAACGTGGTCGCCCGGACGCAATCGGAGATCATCACGACCTGACCGTCCCAGAACGGCGCCGTGGTCGCGACCGGCACCGGCACGGCCTGGCTGACCATCGCCATCGACAGCGGAACCTCCGGCCCGGTGGCGGTGCGCAGCGTGACCACGTCGCCGGCGTTGCCCAGCGGCGGCGGCGCGACGCCGGCGATCGACGCATCGAGCAGCGGCGCCCACGCGCCGCCTCGGAATTCGAAGCCTTGCAGGCTGACGTTGTAGTTGCGGTCGTAGGCGGTCGGGTTGGACAGCGTGGTGTCCACCTGCGTCGGCTGATTCGCACGCCGGTTCCAGCCGCCGAGACAGCCGCGGTACCCGGTCATGCGCAGATCGCGCTCGAGCGTCGCGAGCGCGAAGCGCGCATTCGCCTGCATCATCGACACGGCCGAATTGACGCCGCCGATCTGGCGGCTCATCAGCGTGGCGGCCAGCGCCGCGCCCACCAGCATTGCGCCGATCGTGACCGCGACCATCAACTCGACCAGCGAGAATCCGCGCTGGCGCTGCGAGCGACGGCCTGACCCGTGCGTTCGCATCATGGCTGGAACCTCGTCGCGACCCGCGTTCGGCTCACCGGCGACGTGTTCGCGTCGCCGGTCGCATTGCCGGGCTTGTCGTTCCACCAGATCTTCACGGTGTAGCTGGTGCCCGCGCCGTCGCATGCCGGCGCACCGGGATCGCCGTCATCGGGCGTGCCGTCGATGCACAGCGTCCAGGCTGCGCCAGGCAGCTCGGCAGCGAGCGCGGCGGCCCAGTCGGCCAGATCGTCCTGCGCCAGCTGCGCCGGCGTGCAGGCCGCAGGCGCCGCATGCCGGTGGTCGTAATGCACCGCCCGGCAGCCGAAGTCCTGCGGCGCTCTCAGGTAATCGCCTGCGCGCACGGCGGCCTGGTTCGCCCGCATCCGATCGGCGAGGTCGTAGGCGCGCGCGATCGCGACCGAGCGCTGCGACGCGCTCTGGGTATTGGCGAGGCTGACGCCCTGCATCCGGGCGATGCCGAGCAGGCCGACCGCGATCACCAGCGAGGCGATCATCGCTTCGAGCAGGCTGAAGCCGCGTTGCGTCGTCATGGGCAGAGGTACGACGCGGGCGCGGTGCTGACGAAGCCGACCCGCCGCACCGACACCTGCGATCCCAGGTGGCCGGCGCGGCACGTGGTGAACACCCGCGCGGCGGCGACGCTGCCGTCGCCGAGGAAGCGGATCGCGGTCGCGCCGGCGCTGGCCGCCAGCGTGTCGCCGACGGCTAACGCGCCGCTGACCTTGACGATCTCCTCGCCGGCGTCGACGACGTTCGGATTCGCGGGGTCGCTGAAAACGAGCCGGCCCTGTTCCCAAGGCGTGGCAGTGCAGCTCGTGCCGTCGCTGCTGGCGCAGATGGTCACCGGGCCGCCGCGGCGCAGCGCTTCGCTTCGCGCGAGCATCAGGTCGAGCACGAAGTCGTTGGTCGCGCTCGCCAGCCGGTGCCGCACGACCATGTCCATGAAGCTCGGGACCGCGACGACGAGCAGCGCGGTCGCGACCATCGCGACCAGCATCAGCTCGATCAGCGTCACGCCGCGCTGCCGACGTCGTCGAACCCGCTGCTGCAGATGCTCCCGGCGCATGTCCCGTCCCGCGAACCAGGCGTTCGCCACCTGGGTTCTTATCGGCCGAATCGGCGGCGGGCGCAGCGGCGCGCCGACCGCCGGAGCGCGCGGCGGAACGGACGGAGACGCAGTGCAGCGGCGCAACCGCGCCGCGGAATCAGCGGTCGGCGGCTGGGGTCAGGCGGCGGCGGCCAGGTCGACCTCGGCCGGATCGTCAAAGGAAAGGGAAGCGAGCGCGTCGTGCGGCAGAGTCGCTCGCGTTCCGATCAGGCGGCGGCGCGTGCGGCCGGTTCGGCCACGGCCGATTGCGACGCCAGGTAGTCGATCGCCGCCTGCGTGCCGCCCTTGCGGTGCGGAACGCCGGCGAGCGCCAGCCCCATCTCGACGCCGGCCAGCGTGCCCAGCAGCGTCAGGTCGTTGAAGTCGCCCAGGTGCCCGATCCGGAACACCTTGCCGGCGAGCTTCGACAAACCGGTGCCCAGCGACATGTTGAATCGCTGCAGCACGATCGTGCGGAACGCGTCGGCGTCGTGATGGCCGCCGCCGGCGCGCGCCGGCATCATCACCGCGGTCAGCGACGAGCTGTATTCGGCCGGGTTGCGGCACAGCACCTCGAGCCCCCACGCGCGCACCGCGCGGCGCGTGGCTTCGGCGTGCCGATCGTGGCGCGCGAACACGTTCGGCAGCCCTTCTTCGAACAGCTGGTCGAGCGCGACCGACAGGCCGTACAGCAGGTTCGTCGCCGGCGTCGACGGCCAGTAGCCGCCCGCGTTCGCGGCGATGATCTCGTCCCACGCCCAATACGCGCGCGGCAGCCGCGCCTGCTTCGACGCCGCCAGCGCCTTGGCCGACACCGCGTTGAACGACAGCCCGGGCGGCAGCATCAGCCCCTTCTGCGAACCGCCGACGGTGACGTCGACGCCCCACTCGTCGTGCCGATAGTCGATCGACGCGAGCGACGAGATCGTGTCGACCATCAGCAGCGCCGGATGGCCGGCGTCGTCGATCGCGCGGCGCACGTTCGCGATGTTCGACGTCACGCCGGTCGACGTTTCGTTGTGCACCACGCACACGGCCTTGATCCGGTGGCCGCGGTCGGCGACGAGCTGGTCGTGGATCCGCTGCGAGTCCGCGCCGCTGCGCCAGTCGCCGTCGAGCAGCTGCGGCGCCAGCCCCAGCCGCTCGGCCAGCCGCTTCCACAGCGTCGCGAAGTGGCCGGTCTCGTACATCAGCACCGCATCGCCCGGCGACAGCGCGTTCGACAGCGCCGCCTCCCAGGCGCCGGTGCCGCTGGCCGCGTAGATCACGACCGGCTGGCGGGTCTGGAACACCTGCGCGATGCCCGCGAGCACCTTCAGGCCGAGCTGCGCGAACTCGGGCCCGCGGTGATCGATCGTCGGCTGGTCGATCGCGCGCAGCACGCGGTCGGGAACGTTCGTCGGGCCAGGGATCTGCAGGAAGTGCCTTCCCGCCGGGTGCGAGTTCAGTCTCATCGCCGCTTTCCGTGTTGTGCCTACAATATGCCACTCTGTGGAGAGTCCGCCTAGCCCTTCATGGGAACCGATATGACCGCAACGCGCGCCCGCAGGCGCGCGGGTCCGCCGCGCCGATGAACGCGCGCGACGGCGTCGATCGCGGCCGCCGGATGTTCCTGTCGCCGGCCGCTGGCGGCTCGGATCTCGCGGTGCGGCTGCGCCGCGAGCTGGCGGGCGACGTGCTGTTCGATCCGTTCTCGCGCGGCCGCTACGCGACCGATGCATCGATCTATCAGGTCGAGCCGATCGGCGTCGTCGTGCCGCGCACCGAGGCGGACGTGCGGGTCGCGCTGGACGTCGCGCGCGACCTGCGGGTACCGGTGCTGCCGCGCGGCGCCGGCAGCTCGCAGTGCGGACAGACGGTCGGCGAGGCGCTGGTCATCGATCACAGCAAGTGGCTCAATTCGATCGTCGCGTTCGACGCCGATGCGCGCAGCGTGACCGTGCAGCCGGGAGTCGTGCTCGATCAGCTGAACGCGTTCCTCAAGCCGCACGGACTGTGGTTCCCGGTCGACGTGTCGACGTCGGCGCAGGCGACGCTCGGCGGCATGGCCGGCAACAACTCGTGCGGCTCGCGCTCGATCGCGTACGGCAACATGGTGCACAACGTGACCGGGATCGACGCGGTGCTCGCCGATGGCACCGATGCGTACTTCGGCACGTTCGCACGGGCCGACGGCCGCGGCGGCGACATGTCGCTGTCGAGCCAGCGGGTGCGCGACATCGTCACGCGGCTGCACGAGATCGCCGAGCGCGAGCGCGATGAGATCCGGCGCGTGTGGCCGACCGTGCTGCGGCGGGTCGGCGGCTACAACCTCGACATCTTCGAGCCGTGCAGCGAACGTCCGTACACCGACGACGGATCGCTGAACCTCGCGCACCTGCTGGTCGGCTCCGAAGGCACGCTGGCGTGGACGCGGCAGCTGAAGCTGAAGCTGGCGCCGCTGCCGGCCGCGAAGGTGCTGGGCGTGATCAGCTTCCCGACGTTCTATCAGTCGATGGCGCTGACGCAGCACATCGTCAAGCTCGGCCCCACCGCAGTCGAGCTCGTCGATCGCACGATGATCGACCTGGCGCGCTCGAATCCCGAGTTCCGCCCGACGATCGATGCGGCGCTCGCCGGCGAGCCCGAGGCGATCCTGCTGGTGGAGTTCGCCGGCGACTCGCGCGACGAGCAGCTCGCGCGGCTGGCTCGGCTCGTCGAGCTGATGGCGGACCTGGGACTGCCGGGAGCGGTCGTCGAGCTGACGGACGACGCGCGCCAGAAGGCGCTGTGGGACGTGCGCAAGGCAGGCCTGAACATCATGATGTCGATGAAAGGCGACGGCAAGCCGGTGTCGTTCATCGAGGATTGTGCAGTGCCGCTCGAGCACCTGGCGGAGTACACGGCCCGGCTCACCGAAGTGTTCCGACGCCACGGCACGCGCGGCACCTGGTATGCGCATGCGTCGGTCGGGACGCTGCACGTGCGGCCGATCCTGGACATGCGCCGTGGCGGAGCCGACGGCGGCGCGGCGAAGATGCGCGCGATCGCCGAGGAAGCCGCCGCGATGGTGCGCCAGTACAAGGGCGCGTTCTCCGGCGAGCACGGCGACGGCCTGGTCCGCAGCGAGTGGGTCGCGTGGCAGTACGGCGAGCGGATCGCGGCAGCGTTCGCCGAGGTCAAGTCGCTGTTCGACCCCGACGATCGGATGAACCCGGGCAAGATCGTGCGCCCGAGCCGGATGGACGACGCGACGCTGTTCCGGTTCAAGCCCGGCTACCGCGTGATACCGCTGCGCACCGCGCTCGACTGGTCGGACTGGGACCGGCACAACGATCCGTCGGTCGATCCGCCTGGCGGCGACGGCAACGGCGTTGCGCTGACGCCGCCGGGCACCGGCGGCGACCCGACCGGCGGCTTCGCGAAGGCCGCCGAGATGTGCAACAACAACGGGCATTGCCGCAAGTTCGATGCCGGCACGATGTGCCCGAGCTATCGCGCCACGCGCGACGAGCAGCACCTGACGCGCGGCCGCGCGAACACGCTGCGGCTGGCGCTGTCCGGACAGCTCGGCGAGGACGCGCTGACCTCGGATGCGATGTACCGGACCCTCGAGCTGTGCGTGTCGTGCAAGGGCTGCAAGCGCGAGTGTCCGACCGGCGTCGACATCGCGCGGATGAAGATCGAGTTCCTGCATCACTATCGCCGCCGCCACGGCCTGCCGTTGCACGATCGGCTGATCGCGTATCTGCCGCGGTACGCGCCGTGGGTGTCGCCGATCGCGCCGCTGGCGAACCTGCGCAACCGCGTGCGGCTGCTCGCGTGGCTCGGCGAACGCTGGCTCGGCTTCTCGGCGCGGCGGCCGCTGCCGCGCTGGAGCCGGCGGCCGTTCACCGCCGGCGCGGGGACGACCGACGCGGCCGCGGCGTTGCAGCGCGATGCACCGGCCGCCGACGATCGCGACGTGGTGCTGTGGGCCGACACGTTCAACGACCGCTTTGAGCCGAGCGTGCTGCGCGCGGCCGCGCGGGTGCTGCGGGCCGGCGGCTATCGGGTGCACGTGGTCCGCGCCGCCGACGGCGCTCGCCGGCCGCTGTGCTGCGGCCGGACGTTCCTGGCGACCGGCCTGGTCGAAGACGCGCGCGCCGAAGCGCAGCGCACGCTGGCCGCGCTCGAGCCGTGGCTCGCGCGCGGCGTGCCGGTGATCGGGCTCGAGCCATCGTGCCTGCTGACGATGCGCGACGAGTACCTCGTGCTCGGGCTCGGCGACGCGGCGCGGCGGCTCGCGGCCAGCGCGCTGCTGCTCGAGGAGTTCCTGCAGCGAGAGCAGGCCGCGGGTCGCGTGTCGCTGCCGCTGTCGCCGATTCCGCAGCGGCTCGCGCTGCTGCACGGACATTGTCATCAGAAGGCGTTCGGCGCGATGTCGCCGGCGCAGGCGGTGCTGGGCTGGATCCCGCAGCTGGAGGTCCGGCCGATCGACTCGAGCTGCTGCGGCATGGCCGGCAGCTTCGGCTACGACGCATCGCATTACGACGTGTCGATGCGGATGGCCGAGGCGTCGCTGCTGCCCGCCGTGCGACAGGCAGGCGCCGACACGCTGATCGTCGCCGACGGCACCAGCTGCCGGCATCAGATCGCCGACGGGACTCGGCGCGAAGCACTGCACGTGGCCACCGTGCTCGCCGCGGCGCTCGATCCGGGCGCGTGAGCAGCGCGCCTTGTCGTCGTCCATTTCTCCTCCGAGCATGCTGCGATGAGCACACCGATCGATCAGGACCTGCGCCGCGCGGCGCTCGAGTACCACGAGTCGGGCCGCCCCGGCAAGATCGAGGTCGCGCCGACCAAGCAGCTGACGAACCAGCGCGATCTGGCGCTCGCGTATTCGCCGGGCGTGGCGGCGGCCTGCGAGATGATCGCTGCCGACCCGCAGGCGGCGCGCCGCTACACCGCGCGCGGCAACCTGGTCGCGGTGATCACGAACGGCACCGCGGTGCTGGGGCTCGGCGCGATCGGGCCGCTGGCGGCCAAGCCGGTGATGGAAGGCAAGGGGGTGCTGTTCAAGAAGTTCGCCGGCATCGACGTGTTCGACATCGAGATGGATCAGAACGATCCGGACAAGCTGATCGACGCGATCGCCGCGCTCGAGCCGACGTTCGGCGGCATCAACCTCGAGGACATCAAGGCGCCGGAGTGCTTCTACATCGAGCGCAAGCTGCGCGAGCGGATGAAGATCCCGGTGTTCCATGACGATCAGCACGGCACCGCGATCATCGTCGCCGCCGCGATCCTGAACGGGCTCGAGGTCGTCGGCAAGCGGCTGGCCGACTGCAAGCTGGTCGTTTCCGGCGCCGGCGCCGCGGCGCTCGCCTGCCTGAAGCTGCTGGTCGAGCTCGGTTTCCCGAAGCGCAGCATCTGGGTCGCCGACATCGAGGGCGTCGTCTACGAGGGGCGGACTGCGCTGATGGATCCGGACAAGGCGCAGTTCGCGCAGCCGACCGAAGCGCGCACGCTGGCCGAGGTGATCGACGGCGCCGACGTGTTCCTCGGACTGTCGGCGGGCGGCGTGCTCAAGCCGGCGATGGTCGCGCGGATGGCGCCACGCCCGGTGATCCTCGCGCTCGCGAATCCGGTGCCCGAGATCATGCCCGAGCGGGTGCGCGAGGTCCGCGACGACGCGATCATCGCGACCGGGCGCAGCGACTATCCGAATCAGGTCAACAACGTGCTGTGCTTCCCGTTCATTTTCCGCGGCGCGCTCGATGTCGGCGCCACGTCGATCACGACCGCGATGGAGATCGCGGCCGTGCACGCGATCGCAGGGCTGGCGCGGGCCGAGCAGTCGGAGATCGTCGCCGCCGCCTACGGCACCGGCGACGTCGCGTTCGGTCCCGAGTACCTGATTCCGCGGCCGTTCGATCCGCGGCTGATCGTGACGATCGCGCCGGCGGTCGCGCGCGCCGCTATGGAATCGGGCGTGGCGACGCGGCCGATCGAGGATTTCGACGCCTACCGTTCGCAGCTCGAGCAGTTCGTCTACCACTCGGGGCTGTTCATGAAGCCGATCTTCGCGAGCGCCAAGCGCGCCGAGCGCCGGCGCGTCGTGTACGCCGAGGCCGAGGAGGAGCGGGTGCTGCGGGCGGTGCAGGTGGTCGTCGACGAGAAGCTGGCGCGTCCGGTGCTGATCGGGCGGCCGTCGGTCGTGCAGCTGCGCATCGAGCGCCTCGGGTTGCGGCTGCGCGCCGAACGCGACTTCGAGCTCGTGAACTCCGAGTCGGATCCGCGCTACCGCGACTACTGGCAGTCGTATCACGAGCTGACCGACCGCAAGGGCGTCACCGAGCAGTACGCGCAGCTCGAGATGCGCCGACGCAATACGCTGATCGGCGCGATGATGATGCGCAAGGGCGAGGCCGACGGAATGATCTGCGGCACGCACGGCAGCTACGACAGCCACCTGAAGTACGTGGACCAGGTGATCGGCAAGCGCAGCGGCGCCAGCGTCTATGCCGCGATGAACACGCTGATGCTGCCGAACCGCCAGGTGACGATCGTCGACACGCACGTCAATTACGATCCGAGCGCGGCCGAGCTCGCCGAGATCACGACGATGGCTGCCGAGGAGCTGCTGCGTTTCGGCATCCGGCCCAAGGTCGCGCTGCTGTCGCACTCGAACTTCGGCTCGGCCGACACCGCGTCGGCGCGCAAGATGCGAGATGCGCTGGCGCTGCTGCGCGAACGCGCGCCCGATCTGGAGGTCGACGGCGAGATGCACGGAGACCTCGCGCTCGATCCGAGCCAGCGGCGCGCGCTGATGCCGCGCTGCTCGCTCGACGGCGACGCGAACCTGCTGGTGATGCCGAACATCGATGCGGCGAACATCGCGTACAACCTGCTGAAGAGCGCGGCCGGCAACAACGTCGCGATCGGCCCGGTCCTGCTGGGCGCGGCCCGTGCGGTGCACGTGCTCACGCCGTCGGCGACGGTGCGCCGGATCGTCAACATGACCGCGTGGACCGTCGTCGACGTCGACGCGTCCCGCTGACGCGCACTTCGGCGCAGCGCCGACCGCTCATCGGGCCGGCACGAGCGTCCGGCGGCCCCCCGCCGCCGCAGCATTGACCGCCGCCGCCGGCGATCGTTAACCTGCACGCCGACACAGTTGTCGCCGATGAGGTCACAAAGGCGGGGGCGATGGATCCTCACACCGTGCGTACGGACAGCGCAGGCGCACAGAACGTTCCGGCGCAGGCACGCAAGCGCTTCGAGCTGCTCCAGGAATGTCGCGAGCTGATCCTGGCGCGCCTGGTATCGACCGTCGCCGACGCGTTGAACAAGATGAGCGACGACCTCACCGCCGAGGCGCTGAAGTCGAAGCAGGACGAGCACCGGCAGGCGCTGCTCGATGCGGTGATGATGGTGCGCGAGAATCGCGCCGAGATCGAAGCGCGGTTCCGGCGCTGCTTCGGCGACGTGTTCGAGCGCCGGCTGTTCGCCGCCAAGGACACGAAGGACGCCAACGCCGTCGCCGGCAAGCTGCGGGCCGACGAGCTCGAGCTGGTGTCCGACGAGGTGATCCAGGACAAGCTGACGGTCGATCGGCTGATCGGCAAGGCCCGCGGTCAACTCGACCCCGACGAAGTGCTCGGCGTGCGCGCGCGGCTCGGCGCGCTGCTCGACCGCGAGTGGTTCGAAGAGAATCGGCATCCGGCCGCCCCCGAAGCGATCTTCGAGGCGCTGAAGACCGCGCTGGCCGAGCTGTCGCCGAGCCCGCAGGTGAAGGCGGCGCTGCTCGACGCGTTCGAACCCTATGTGTCGTCGAACCTGAACTCGATCTACGCGAGCGTCAACGAACGACTGCGCTCGCACCAGATCCTGCCGAAGATCCGCCCGCAGGTGCAGAACGCGGCCAGCCCTCGGCGCGCTGCGGCGCCGGGCGCGCCGGACGTGCCGGCGACCCCCGCAGCGGGCGCAGCCGGCGCGCCCGGCGGCGGCCCAGCGGCTTCGCGTTCGGCGGCCGGTTACACGATCCACGGCGGCGCGCCTGGCGCAGTCGCTGCGAGCGGCGACGCGCCGCCGCAGCCGGTTGCCGACGGCGCCGGCGCGGCGGCCGCAGGCGCATCGGATGCGGCCGGCGGGCCCGCCGCCGGCGAAGCGCTGGCGCCGGCCGCGCAGCTGGCGCTGCTGCAGCAGGCGATCGCGCAGGCGACTTCGGGCAAGGCATCAGGGCGCGCGCACGCTGCGCGGATGCTGTCGGATCCGGCAATGTTCGGCGTGGCCGACCTGCCGCTGTCGCCGGTCGAGCCGCCGCTGCTGGCGGCGCTGACGGACCTGCAGCAATCGGGCGAGATCGTTGCCGGCGAACAGGCGTCGGTGCATCCGGAGATTGTGTCGAAAGTGCGCGAGCACGGCAGCGCACTCGACCAGGTGACGGTCGAGATCGTGTCGGTCGTGTTCGACTACATCTATGCCGACCGCCGGATCCCGGATCCGATCAAGCAGCAGCTGCTGCGGCTGCAGGTCGCCGCGGTGAAGGCGGCGCTGCTGGATCGCAGCTTCTTCGCGCGCCGCCAGCATCCGATGCGCCGGATGATCGACCGCATCTCGGACCTCGGCGCGGATCCGGATGCCGACGTGTCGCCGGGCTCGCCGCTGGTGACTGCGCTGGCGCAACTGATCGACTGGATCCTGGTCGAGTTCGACACCGATCTGGGGGTCTTCGCCGAGGCGCTCGAGCGGCTCGAGTCGATCGCACGCGACGAGGCCGAACGGCGCGCCGCGCATCTGGCCGAGATCGAGCGCGAGGCGGCGCTGAAGGAAGCGCTGGCAGTGGCCGAAGAGCAGGCGCGCACCGAGCTCGGCCAGCGGATGGACAAGGAGACGCCGGCGTTCCTTCGCGAGTTCCTGTACCGCTGGTGGACGATCGCACTGGCGCGCTGGAAGGTCGGCGCCGGCGACGACGGCAGCGCCTGGGCCGACGGGCTGCGTGCGGCCGAGTACCTGATCTGGAGCGTGGCGCCGAAGCACGGCGAGGACGTGTCGCGGCTGGCGACGATCCTGCCGCGGATGATCCGCGCGCTGAACCTGGGCGTGTCGTCGATCGAGATGCCGCGCGAGGAGCGCGACCGATTCTTCGACGAACTGCTGCAGGCGCATACGCGCGAGATCGAGGCGGCCAAGAAGCGGGGCGGAACGAGTCAACCGGTTCGCTCGAAACCGTCGGTGCGGCTCGAGTCGGACGGATCGGTTCGGTTCGTCGATCGTCGGGGCGAGGGCGCGCGCAGCGACGAGGTTCCGACGCTCGCGGCCGCCGAGCTGCTGCTGCAGTCGTTGCGGCGCGGCCAGCGGGTCGAGCTCGCCGATGCCGCGGGCGCCGCGAAAGTCTACAAGCTCGCGTGGATCAGCCCGGCTCGCAAGCTGTTCGTGCTGACTCGTTATCCCGAGCCGCCGCTGACGTTCGCCAGCAGCGAGTTCGCGTCGCTGCTCGACAGCGAGCGCGCGCGCCTGATCGCGGACGAATCGGCAATGGATCGGATGATCGAAGCGCTGACCCGCGATCCCGCGCCCACTGCAGCTTCCCAGCCGATACCCGCTGAACTAGCATAGGGAGCATGTGGCGACGGCTGTCGCGCTGGCTGCTCCCGATCCTTGCCGCGGCGCTGCTGATCGCGCCGGCCGGCTGCGCGCCCGACGCGGGCGACGCTGCACCGAGCGCGGCCGCACGAGCGAGCGTGCAGTCGCCGGCGCAGTCGGCCCCGAAGCCCGCGGCCCAGACGCCGGCGCAGCTGCCGCAGATCGCGTTTTCCGAGCTGCCGCCGCAGGCGCGACAGACGATCGAGCTGATCCGCCGCGGCGGCCCGTTTCCGTACGAGCGCGACGGAACGGTGTTCTTCAACCGCGAGCGTCTGCTGCCGATCGCGCCGCGCGGCCACTACACCGAATACACGGTCCGGACGCCCGGCGCACGCGATCGGGGCGCGCGGCGGATCGTCGTCGGCGGCGATCCGCGCCGTTCCGACGAGATCTACTACACCGACGATCACTACCGCAGCTTCAAGCGCGTGTTGACCCCACCGCCAAGCCAGGTGCAGCGATGAGCGAACTGCGATCGATTCCGGAGGGCGCAGTGATGCCGCTGGGCGCACACGACGTCGACGCGCTGCAGCGGCAGGCGCACGACGCGGGCCAGACGGTGCTGCGCGCGGATTGCGGCGCAGCGGCCGACAAGGCGGACGTGATGCAGGCGCTGGGCGCAGCGTTTGCGCTGCCGCCGCACTTCGGACGCAACCTGGATGCGCTGTACGACTGCCTGCTCGATCTGCGCGCCGATCCGGCCGCAGCCGAACCCGGGTTCCTGGTCATCGTGCGCGACCTGCCTGCCGGCGAGACGTTCGACGACGACGAGCGCGACGCGCTGCTCGCGGTGTTCCGCGACGCCGCGCAGCACCACTGCGAGCGCGGGACGACGTTTCGCGTGCTCTATTCGGTGCGCAGCGAGTAGCCGCTCGAGAAATCCCCCCGCAGCGCCTGCAGCGCGGCGATCGCGGCGAGCCCGGCGGTCTCGGTGCGCAGCGTGCGCGGACCCAGCGACACCGGCTGCCATCCTGTCTGCTCGGCCAGCCGCTGCTCTTC
>DATLGW010000108.1:0-2957 GCA_035540315.1 Burkholderiaceae bacterium
GTCAGGAAGAAGCGCACCGCGTCGCGGCCGCGCGCCACGTCGCCGCCGCCCGACCATTCGATCAGGTCGCGCAGCGTCACGTACGACCCGGCGCGCTTGGAGATCTTCACCTCCTCGCCGCCGCGCATCACCGTGACCATCTTGTGCAGCACGTACGCGGGATAGTCGGCGGGGATGCCGATCGCGAGCGCCTGCAGCCCGGCCCGCACGCGCGCGATCGTGCCGTGATGATCCGATCCCTGGACGTTGATCGCGCGCTCGAAGCCGCGCTGCCACTTCGTGGTGTGGTATGCGACGTCGGGCACGAAATACGTGTAGGTGCCGTCGGACTTGCGCATCACGCGATCCTTGTCGTCGCCGTAATCGGTGCTGCGCAGCCACAGCGCGCCTTCGTGCTCGTAGGTGCGGCCGGACTCGCGCAGCGCAGCGACGGTGCGCTCGACGATGCCGTCGGTGTACAGCGACGACTCCAGATAATAGACGTCGAAGCGCACGCCGAACGCCTGCAGGTCGAGATCCTGCTCCCGGCGCAGGTAGGCGACCGCGAACGCGCGGATCGCATCGGGATCGTCGGGGTCGCCGCTCGCGGTGACGGGCGGCACCCGCTCGGCCGACACCGTGCTGCGCTGCAGGTACTCCGTGGCGATGTCGCGGATGTATTCGCCGCGGTAGCCGTCGGCGGGAAAACGCGGATCGTCGGGCTCGATGCCGCGCGCCCGCGCCTGCACCGAGCGCGCGAGGTTCTCGATCTGCGCGCCGGCGTCGTTGTAGTAGAACTCCCGCTGCACCTGCCAGCCGTCGGCCTCGAGCAGCGCAGCGATCGCGTCGCCCAGCGCCCCCTGGCGGCCGTGGCCGACGTGCAGCGGCCCGGTCGGGTTCGCTGAAACGAATTCGACGACGACCGGCCGGCCTTCGCCGCGGCGCCCGCGCCCGTACGCATCGCGCTGCGCCAGCACCCGCGCGATCGCGGTCTGCTTGGCCGCCGCCGTCAACGTCAGATTGATGAAGCCGGGCCCCGCGAGCTCGACCTGTGCGATCCACCGTCCGGCCGGCGACGCCTTCAGCGCTTCGGCGATCCGCGCTCCGATCTCGCGCGGCGGCTTTGCGACCGGCTTGGCCAGCTGCAGCGCGATCGTGCAGCTCAGGTCGCCGTGCCCGGGCTGCTTCGGCCGGCCGAGCAGCGTGTCCGGGCTCAGCCGCGCGGCCGCGTCGGCGCCGAACAGATCGCGCACCGCGTCGCGGATCGCCGCATCGAGCTGGCGCTGGGGCGGATCGTCCAGCGGCGGCGCGCTCGGCGCCTGCTGCCGCGGATCGGAGGATTCGGCTGTTAGACTCATTGCTTGCCATTCTACCGGCGCCTGCAGGCCTTCCTTGCGCCGGGCGCAGTCGCAGGAGATCGTTGCGTGAAAGTTCTGATCGTCGGTGCCGGGCCCGGCGGCCTGACCGCGGCGCTGTCGCTGCACGAAGCCGGAATCGACGTCGAGGTCTACGAGGCGGCGCAGACGCTGCGGCCGCTGGGCGTGGGCATCAACTGCCTGCCGCATTCGGCGCGCGAGCTCGTCGAGCTGGGGCTGGGAGACGCGTTGGATGCGACGGCGGTGCGCACGCGCGAGCTGGTCTACGCGAACAAGTTCGGCCAGACCGTCTGGCGCGAAGACCGCGGCGAGTGGGCCGGCTACCGTTGGCCGCAGTATTCGGTCCACCGCGGCCGGCTGCAGATGCTGCTGTGGGAGACGGCGCTGCAGCGGCTCGGCCGCGAGCGGCTTCACACCGATCATTCGCTGGTGCGCTTCGAGCAGACGGATGCCGACGTCGTCGCGTATTTCGAGTCGCGCCCGGTCGGCGCGTCGGGCGGCTCGGCCGGCGAGCGCCGCAGCGGCAGCGGCGAGTCGCGCGGCAGCGTCCGCGCCGACCTGCTGATCGCAGCCGACGGAATCCATTCCGCCGTGCGGCGCCAGCTGTATCCGGACGAAGGACCGCCGCTGTGGAACGGCGCGATCCTGTGGCGGGGCGTCACGCGCGCGAAGCCGTTCCTGACCGGCGCGTCGATGGTGCAGGCCGGCCACGAGTGGCAAAAGTTCGTCTGCTATCCGATCTCGCGCATCGGCGACGACGGGCTGCAGGACATCAACTGGATAGCCGAGATCAAGTATCGCGACCGCTCGAAGTTCGACCGCGAGGACTGGAACCGACCGGGCCGGCTCGACGATTTCCTGCCGCAGTTCGAGTCCTGGAATTTCGGCTGGCTCGATTGCCCGGCGCTCGTGCGCGGCGCGGCGCAATGCTTCGAATTCCCGATGATCGATCGCGACCCGCTGCCGGCGTGGACGCACGGCCGCGTGACGCTGCTCGGCGACGCCGCGCATCCGATGTACCCGATCGGCAGCAACGGCGCGTCGCAGGCGATCATCGATGCGCGCGTGCTCGCGTGGCGGCTCGCGACCGGCGCCGACTGGCGCGAAGCGTTGAGGCTGTACGAAGACGAGCGACGTCCGGCGACCGCGCGAATCGTCGCCGCGAATCGCGGCAACGGGCCCGACCAGGTGCTGCAGATCGCCGAGGAGCGCGCGCCGCGGGGATTCGCCCGCGATGTCGAGGAAGCGATTCCGCGCGCGGAGCTCGAGGCGATCGCGAATCAGTACAAGGCGATGGCCGGCTTCGACAAGGAGCGGCTGAACACGCGGCCGTCGTATTCGGTCAAGTCGGAGGCACGATGAATCGGAAAGTGATCGAGGTCGACAAGCCGTGGGTCCGCACGGTCGCGTTTTCGCTCGGCGTCGCGAGCGACGGGCCGTTGCTGCACACGGCCGGCATCACCGCGCGCGATCCGGACGGCCGCGTCGTCGGCGCCGGCGACATCCGCGCGCAGATCGAGCAGTGCTTCCGCAATGTCGGCGACGTGCTGAAGGCCGCGGGCGCCGATTTCGGAGACGTCGTCAAGTGGACGATGTACACCT